>NZ_JBXKIW010000084.1:0-4262 GCF_056995035.1 Romboutsia sp.
AATATTTATAAATGGCTTTGATATAACGGATCCTAGGTTGAATTTGACAGAAATTAGAAAAAGAGTGGGTGTTGTGTTTCAATATCCCGAGTATCAATTATTTGAAGAAACAATTGAGAAGGATATAGCTTTTGGACCTTCTAATTTAGGCTTACAACCTGATGAAATACATAGCAGGGTGAAAGCATCTATGGAGGATGTAGGCTTGAATTATGAGGAGTTCAAAGATAAATCTCCATTTGAATTATCAGGTGGTCAAAAACGGAGAGTAGCTATTGCTGGGGTTATAGCAATGAAGCCAGAAGTTTTAATATTAGATGAACCTACTGCAGGATTAGATCCTGGAGGAAGAGATGAAATATTTGAACTTATAAAAAATCTTCATGAAGAAAATAATATTACTATAATATTATCATCACATAGTATGGATGATATGGCTAAGTTAGCAAAAACTATAATTGTAATGAATCATGGTGAAATAGAGTTTATGGGATCTCCAAGAGAAGTATTTAATTCTAATACGTCTAGATTGAAAGAGATAGGGTTAGATATACCTCAAGTGCTAGAGTTAGCTATAAAGCTAAGAAAACAAGGGTTTGATATAAGAGGAGATATATTAACAATAGAAGAAGCTAAAGAAGAAATATTAAGGGTTATGAGAGGGAGAAAAAAATGTTAAAAGATATAACTATAGGGCAATATTATCCAGCTAATTCTGTTATTCATAAATTAGACTCGAGGATAAAACTTATAGCTACTTTTGTATTTATGGTGTCTTTATTCATAATAAATAAATTTTGGCCTTATGCTATAGTTTTATTATCTCTAGTATCTGTAATAAAATTATCAAGTATACCTATGAAATACATTCTAAAAGGGATTAAACCTCTTAGATGGATTATATTATTTACATTTGTTATAAATGTATTCTTCCTTCCTGGAGATGCAATTTGGTCATTTGGATTTCTGACTATTACAAGCCAGGGTATAGAACAAGCTATATTTATGGCATTAAGGCTAGTACTCTTAGTTGTAGGGACGTCGATATTGACACTAACAACATCTCCAATAGAGCTTACAGATGGTATAGAAAGGCTTTTAAATCCATTTAAAAAGATAGGGTTGCCAGTACACGAATTAGCTATGATGATGACCATAGCTTTAAGATTTATACCAACATTATTAGATGAAACAGACAAAATAATGAAGGCTCAAATGTCTAGAGGAGCTGACTTTGAAAGTAAGAATCTTATAAGCAGAGCGAAGAATTTAGTTCCATTATTAGTTCCGTTATTTGTAAGTGCTTTTAGGAGAGCTGATGAACTTGCTATGGCTATGGAAGCTAGATGTTATAGAGGTGGATATAATAGGACAAAGATGAAAGAAGCTGTTATAACGCTACCTGATTATATAGCAGGTAGTATACAGCTTATATATTTGGTTATAATTATAGCTACTAGATTTATGTAAAGAGGTATACAATGAAAAATTTAAGAGTTATAATACAATACAATGGTGCAAATTATTGTGGTTGGCAAAAACAACCGGATTCTTTAGGTATACAGGGTACAATAGAAAAAGCTATTTATGAAATAACTAAAGAAGAAGTTAAGCTTACAGGTTCAGGAAGAACTGACGCAGGAGTACATGCATTAGGTCAGGTAGCTAATTTTAAATTAGAGTCTAGTATACCTGCACATAAAATACCAAGTGCATTAAATGCTAAACTGCCTAAAAGCATATCTATAATTGCCTGTACTGAGGTAGATGATGAATTTCATTCTAGATATAGTGCTAAAGGAAAAAGATATAGATATTTAATATATAATAATATGTATAGGAGTCCTATATACAAGGATACCTCGTATCATATTAGATACGATCTTAATTTTGAAAAAATGTGTAAAGAAGCTAAGCATTTAATAGGAGAACATGATTTTAAAGGATTTATGAGCTCTGGATCATCTGTAAATGATACTGTAAGAACTATATATGACATTACTTTAGAAAAACAAGAAGATTTAATTATTTTGGAAGTAGAAGGTAATGGATTTTTATACAATATGGTAAGAATAATTGTAGGGACGTTAGTAGATATAGGCAGAGGAAGAATAAATGAAAGCTTAAAAGATATAATCAACTCGAAGAATAGAGGAAAGTGCGGTCATACTGCCCCAGCTCATGGATTATTTCTTAAAAAAGTTGATTATTAGCTTGACACACCAGGGGGCATGTATTAAAATGAATTAGAGTGTGTTAATAAGTCCACTTGCCCCGGACTTGACATAAACGGTAAAATTTTTATATGAAAATAAGTTAAGGAGGGACAACTATGAAAAGTTATATATCTAAACCAGCAGATGTACAAAGAAAATGGTACATCGTTGATGCTGAAGGAAAAACATTAGGTCGTTTATCAACTGAAATAGCGACAATATTAAGAGGGAAACACAAGGTTACTTTTACTCCTCATGTAGATGGTGGAGACTTCGTTGTTGTAGTAAATGCAGAGAAGGTAGTTTTAACAGGAAAGAAATTAGAGCAAAAAATGTACAGATACCACACTGGTTATGTAGGTGGATTAAAAGAGATACCTTACAAAGATATGATGGCTAAGAAGCCTGAAGAAGTTATATCTCATTCAGTAAGCGGTATGTTATGTAAAAACAAATTAAGAAGCAGAATGATGACTAGATTAAGAGTATTCGCAGGACCAAACCATGATCATGCAGCTCAAGATCCAGAAGTTTTAAACTTTAAATAATAATTACGGGTGAAAGGAGGAGTTATCATGGCTAACGTTCAATATTACGGAACTGGAAGAAGAAAGAGCTCTGTTGCTAGAGTTAGATTAGTAGCAGGTGAAGGAAATATAGTAGTAAATGGAAGAGCAGTTGATGAATTTTTCAACTACGAAACTTTAATAAGAGATGTTAAACAACCATTAGTTTTAACTAACAATGAAACTAAGTACGATGTTATAGTAACAGTTGAAGGTGGAGGATTCACTGGACAAGCTGGAGCTATAAGACATGGTATATCTAGAGCTTTATTAAAAGCTGATTTAGATTTAAGACCTGCTTTAAAGAAAGAAGGATTCTTAACTAGAGATGCTAGAATGAAGGAAAGAAAGAAATACGGATTAAAAGCAGCGAGAAGAGCTCCACAATTCTCAAAGAGATAATTTTTATATGTTTGTACAAAGACTTTGGAATATTCCGAAGTCTTTTTTAATATAAATATACAGGGTGATATTGTGAGAAAGTACATAAAACATATAATTTTTAGTATCATTGCATTATTATTGGTTATAGTGTCTATATTTGAAATTAAAGATGTATCCAAAGATGTTATGAAATATATGCCTGTAACGAATAAGACTATAATATTGGATGCAGGGCATGGAGGTATAGATCCAGGAGCTTTGACTAAGGACAAGAATACAGCTGAAAAAGATGTAAACTTAATTATTACACTTAAGATAAAGGAACTTTTAGAAGCTAGTGGAGCGCTTGTAATATTAACAAGAGAAGAAGATGTGAGCTTGTATGAAGAAAGTGGAAATAAAACTATAAGACAAAAATATAATGAAAATCTAAAAAACAGAAAGAAAATAATACAGGAATCTAATGCAGATATGTTTGTATCGATACATTTAAATGCATTTGAACAATCTAAATATTATGGGGCGCAGACTTTTTATCCTAAAGGGAAGGAAGACTCAATTGGATTATCGAAGTATATACAAGGGGAACTTAAAAGAGTAGTAGATAAAACAAACAATAGGGAAGTTAAAGCAAGAGACGATATATATTTATTGAAAGAAAATGAAATTCCTTCAGTATTAATAGAATGTGGTTTTTTATCTAATGAAAAAGAAGCTAAACTTTTAGTAGATGAAAAGTATCAAGAAAAACTAGCGTGGTCTATATATGTAGGAATTCAAAAATATTTTAGTTCGAATATGAATAATAATTAACAAAAAGAACATACTAAGGTTATATCACTAATGTATAGATTTAGTTGATATAACCTTTTATTGACTAAAATATAAAAAAATGTAAAAAAATATAAAAAAGTGTTGACTTAGAAAAATATAGATGTTATTATTAGTAAGTACTCAAGAGGAGTACGAAAGAACTTTGAAAATTAAACAGTAGGTTAATTTATAGAATTTGAAACAACCAAACATAAAGCCAGATATATAACAGTATCTGAGCCCTAGATAAACTTTTATTTGAGAGTTTGATCCTGGCTCAGGA
>NZ_JBXKIW010000085.1:0-25521 GCF_056995035.1 Romboutsia sp.
GATATAGATATTATTTTAATTACAGCAGATAAATCTATTGAAAGAGTACAGGAAGCTTTTAGATGTGGAGTTGTAGATTATCTTATAAAGCCTTTTAGTTTTGAAAGATTTAAAGAATCACTTATTCAATTTAAGGGTAGGTATTATCAATTTAAAAAAAGTGATGTAATTGAACAAAAGGACTTAGATAGGCTAATATCTAGTTCCAACGTTTCTCAAAATGAAGAGGACTTTACTAAGGGGCTTAATAAATATACATATAAAGCTATATGGGATGAAATAGAAAAAAGTGATTATGAGAATTTTACAGCAGAGGACCTAGCAGAAAAATTAGGAATAGCAAGAGTAACAGTTAGAAGATATCTTGAATATATGGAAAAAGAAAACAAAGTAGACAAATTGGTGGAATATGGTAAAGTGGGTAGACCGCAATATAAATACTATAAAATTTAATAAAACCTAAAATAAAATTAGAATTCTTTGAAATTCACGAAAAAGATAATATCATGATATTCATGATATTATCTTTTTTAATTTTTAGGTTTATTTATAAAATCTAAAATTTTATCACATAACTCTTTTGCATCATTATAGCCTTGTTCATATAATGTAGTAAGTTTATCAACATTTTTTTCAACTTGACTAACTTTAACAGGGTTTTTAGGTCTGATGACAAGAACATCTCCATTTTGAGATAATTTATTTACTAATTCAAGACTTTTGTTATAGTTAAGATGTCTATTCTCAATAGCTGTAATAAGCTTAGGATATTTTTTATATTTTCTTTTTATAACTGAAGTGAATTTTTGTTTACTTTTTCTATAAGTAATGTCTCTAGTTAATACAACTATATTTTTCTTATAGCCTTTATTTATGGCATATTCTATAGGAATTGAATCAGAAATTCCACCATCAACTAATTTGTAATTATCTACTTCTACTATATTTGCAAACATAGGTATAGAACAAGATGCCTGTACATAAATAATTTCTTTCTTTAAATCCTTTAACTCAAAATATTCTGGTTTACCTGTTTCACAGTTTGTAGAAACGGCTATAAATTTTGTGTTAGATTTATTAAAAGTATCATAATCATAAATATTTAGCTCATTAGGTATTGTGTCAAACATAAAATCCATACCAAACATTGAGCCTGTTTTAATTAAATTATGAAAGCTTAAATAATTTTTATCATTTATATAATCTACAGTAGAATGATATGCTCTTTTATATTGTTTTGATAAATAAGAAGAAGCGTGACAACTTCCAGCAGAAACTCCAATTGCTATATCTACTTCTATATTTTTTTCTATTAAAAAATCTAATACTCCAGCAGTATATATTCCTCTCATACCGCCACCTTCTAATATTAATCCTATCTTATTCATAACTATCCTTTCTACACTTTAGGTCCATATATATTAAATTAATTATATAGTTTTAAAAATATTATAGTTTAAAATGTTTATGTTATCTAGTTAATTTCTTTATTATATCTTCAAGATTTGGATACATATTTAAAAGTTCATCTCTGTTAAATAATTTAAAATCATCAAAAGTAAAGGCAGGGGCTACCATACATCCAACTAAAGCAAATCCATCAGTGTTCATAGAAGAACCAAATATGTACCCCTTAGGAACTAAAACTTGGGGAACTTCTCCTTTTTCTATATCTAATCCTAATTGCTTAGTTATAAGTTCACCCTCTGGTGTTATCATATATATAGTCAAAGCTTGACCATCGTGGTAATACCACATCTCATCAGAAGTTAATCTGTGAAAATGAGATACCTCTCCAGTTTCAAGTAAGAAATATATGCTACTAAATAATTTTTTATCTTCTCTAAAGAAATCTTCTGATACCACTGATTCTTTGAAGTATCCTCCTTCTACGTGTGCTGTCATGTCTAATTTTTCTATATAATATTGTGCTGATTTCATGTTGTACCTCCTAAGTATAATAAATCTATTATACCAAAAATTTAATAATTTGTAGTAAGCATCATAAGTAAGTGCGGTTTTTTTTCAAAACAAAGAGGCCTAAATCAACAGGTATATATAAATAACTTCTCCTTCCTTATGATTAAGGCTTATGAAAATATTGATATAGTAATTTAAATAAATACTTCGGATTAAATGCTAATTTTCCTGTAGAATCTACAAAAATGATTTAGAGTTGCATTTATATTATACTAAATAAGTACCAAATATTAACATTATATTGCTATAAATCATAAGATATATAGCGATATAAACTTATTAAATTATAAGGAGGTACATTATGAATAATTCTTGTCCAAAGCATGATATTCAAAAAATATTTTCAAAATACAATCCATCTAGACCCAATGCATATGCCCAAATAAAAGGAGGTCCATTAGCACCTTGTATAAAAGGGACTATATATTTATATCAACTAGAAGATGGGGTATATGTAAAAGCATATATAACAGGGATTCCTAATATAAATAATCAATTTAGTTCATTTCATGGATTGCATATTCATGAAGTTGGAGATTGTTCTATAGGAAATGAAAATGATCCATTTACTTCTGCCAAATCTCATTATAATCCCACTAATGTACAGCACCCTATGCATGCAGGCGATTTACCACCAATTTTATCTGCTGATGGAATAGGTATACTTTCTACATTTACTAATAGATTTAATGTAAATGAAATTATAGGAAAATCTTTTATACTTCATGAAGGATATGATGATTTTACTTCGCAACCTTCAGGAAATTCAGGTGCTAGGTGGGCTTGTGGGGTTATTGTTTCCTATTAGTAAGCAAGATAATAAGTTCTTTGATTATACATCTTGTGGGTATTGTATTAGAAATAAATATCTAACATTATAAAATAGTGGATATGATCCCTAAGATTCGTATTTACCATTGAAATCGATGAAAAACGTATTGATTAAATAGTCAATACGTTTCTTACGTATGCCCATCATGGGCAACAACATTATTAATGATATTAAATTAAATAATAAATCTAAAGAAAAATTATAAATAACCGATTATATTAAATAGATAAATTATTTCGAAAAATAAAATTATAATCATAGGAGTTCAAGAGATGAGTGATATTAGTCAAATAGTTTTAAATAGTCTTTTAAATAGCATAAGTAGTTCTAATTTAAACAACAGAACTTTTTTAAATACAAAATCAGATACTTTTGATTCAATACTAGAAAATACATTATTAAATTTAAATAGTACAAATCAAACATGTACATGTAACCATGATAATAGTTTAAATTCACTAGATATGTTAAATACGGTATTAAGCTCTATTAATAACATTAAAACAGATGTACAAAAAACAGATATACAAAAAACAAATAATGAAAATACTATTAGTAATACAACTAAACCATCTGAAAAAATGGAAAATGCAATAAAATTATTAGAAGACCAAGTAGGAAAGCCATATGTATGGGGAGCAACTGGACCAGAATCATTTGATTGTTCAGGATTAGTTAGATATGTATATAAAAATGCATTAGGAAAAGAAATACCAAGAGTATCATATGATCAAAGTAATTTTGGACAAGCAGTTGATAAAAAAGATTTACAAATTGGAGATTTAATATTCTTTGACACTATGAAAAAAGGAAGAGTAAGTCATGTTGGGATGTATATAGGAAATAATGAATTTATACATGCATCTAATCCTAAAAATGGAGTTAAAAAATCCGAATTATCAGGTTACTATGAAGAAGCATATAAAGGAGCTAGAAGACCTTAAATAATTTATTTAAACGATCATTTAGTTAGTATGTCAACTGCTGAACTTAAAAAGAGATATGGCTTTATATATGTAGATAGAAATAATGATAGAAGTGGATCGTTAGAAAGATATAAGAAAAAGAGCTTCCATTGGTATAAATAAGTTATAGCTACAAATGGAGCTAGTTTAAAAAAATAAAAATATGTTTTAAATAATATATGGATTGCCTAAATAATAAGGCAATCCATTTTTTATAGCACATAGGAAATTATATTCATTTTAAAACTGTGGATAAATATAATTTTCGTATATGTGCTTAAAAAAAGTATTCCTTATAAATCTTCAATTGAAGACTTTTTTATAGTTTAGATTTTTTAATTATAAAGGCATCAACTATAAAGCATTTTTTTCTTCCATAAAAATCAGATAGTTTTCCATAAATAGGTGTTGATACTGCTGATGTTAAAAGATAATACAAAAATATACAAAAAAGTTTATATCAAAGGTTGAATATTAAAATTATTTTAGGGTTTTTAAAGAATTTATGGAAAATAAAGGATAATGATTGATTAAAAATAGAAATAATTTATTTAGAGATGATACGGAGAACCGTATGATAAATAAGGAATATGTTTTTGCTTATCTAAGTTTATGAAAAGATTTAAAAAGAAATCAAGCACAAAAAAATAGATAGTAATAATTACAAAAATTTACAATTAAAACAAATTAAAGATATAAGCTGATGTAGGTATTTATACAAAAGGAAATAATAAGAGAATTATATCGAAGAATTTTAGGGGGATATTAATGAAAGAGAAAAAAATATTAAAAACTAGGGAAAATGCAAAATCCACAATAGAAGAGGAATTAAAGGAATTAAAGGAATTAAAGGAATTAAAGCATATAGATTTTAAATTTAAGGCATTATTAAATGCAATACCGTATATGGCATGGTTTACAGATGAAGATAGCAACTATTGTGAAGTAAATAATGAGTTTATGATACACTGTGGTAAAGAGCTAGAAGATATAAAGGGGAAAGGACATAACTGTGTATGGGAAGGTAAAATTGGAAACGAATGTAGGCAATATGATTTAAATGTTATTAATACAAAAGAGGATCTTATATCTGAAGAAATAGTACCAGGCAAAAGAGGATATAAACGTTTTAATGTACATAGATCACCAGTAATAGATGAAAAGGGTAGGGTTATAGGAGTAATGGGAGTCGCAAGAGATATTACTGAAATAAAAAATAGAGATACACAATTCCAAATACTTATTGAAAATATACCATTTAAAGTATGGCTATGTGATAAAGATGGAGTGTATGTAAATGCAAACACTAAATTTGCAAATGGCAGGGAAACAACTGTAGAACAATTAGTAGGTAGAAATTTAAAAGAATTTTATAATAAAGAAGAAGCAGATGAAATTTTTGAAGAAAATATGAAAATTATGTCTACGAAACAATCTACTAAATTTACAAAAGATATAATAGAAAAAAATAAAAGAAGAAGTATAGAAGTATATAAAACTCCAGTATTTAATATAGCAAACGAAGTTATAGGTATAGTTGGTACATTAGTAGATATAACAAAAATAAAAGAAGCAGAGAATGAAATAAAGAAACAAGCATACATAGATTCTCATACAGGACTTTTAAATCGTAGAGCCTTATATGAATATATGAATAGTGAGTTTAAAGGTAATAATGTAACTATGATGATTATAGATGTAGATAATTTTAAACAAATAAATGATACTTATGGTCACTATGTAGGAGATATGGTATTAATAAATATAGCTAATAAATTAAAAGAGTTGTGCCATGAAGATTCTATATTTCGATTTGGTGGGGATGAGTTTATAGTAATTTTTAGAGATATGATAGATAAAGAAATTATAGAAAATAAAGCACAAGAGATTTTAAGTGAAATATCTAAGATAGAAAGTAATGAAACACAAAAACATAAAATTAATGCGAGTATGGGAATTTCAACTTGTAAATGTAACAGTGAAAATTGCAAAAAAGATAAATGTAAATTAATTACAATGGCAGATATAGCACTGTATAAGGCTAAAGAGTGTGGAAAAAATAGATATGTATTATATACAAAAGGGCTAGAGGATGAAAGAATTTTAAATTTTAATATACAAAAAGATTTGAGTAGAGCTATAGAAAAAGATGAAATAAGGGTATTTTATCAACCACAATATACAAAAGATAATAAATTAAGAGGGTTTGAAGCTTTATTTAGATGGAACAATGAAAAATACTCTCATAGACCTATAATAGAAATCATTGATATTATGGAGAAAAGTAATTTAATAATCAGTATAGGTAATGAAATAATAAAAAAAGCATGTATATTTGCTAAAAAAATAAATAAAAATAGAAATAATAAAATAATTGTATTTTTTAATGTATCTTCTATTCAGATAATGGATGATAAATTTATAGAATTTATGAAACGTATATTAAAAGAAACAAAAGTCTGTACAAGTTGTATAGCAATTGAAATAACAGAAACTGTGTTACTTGAAAATATAAACGAAAATATACAAAAATTAAAAGAGTTAAAAGAATTGGGCATCAAAATTGCTTTAGATGATTTTGGAACAGGATATTCATCTTTTAATTACTTAGTAAAATTACCTTTATCAGAAGTGAAAATAGATAAAAGTTTTGTAATAGGGATGGATGCAGGAAAAGAATATATAAATCTTATAAAATTAATTATAGATTCATCTCATTCGTTAAATTTAGATATAGTAGCAGAAGGAGTGGAAACACAAGAACAATTAAATGTATTGAGGGATATGGGAATTGATTATATACAAGGGTACTTATTCTCAAAGCCACTAGAAGAAAAAGATGCGCTAAATTTAGTAATAGATTAATAAATTAGAAATATGTTAACGATATAGACGTTATATATGTAAGTATGAATTATTTGTATAATAAAAAGGAGAATTGAGATGGAATTTAGAAAATCAGTTGAAACAGATGTTAATGATATAATGAGCATTATTAAACAAGCGCAAGATTACTTTAAAGAGCTGGGGATTAATCAATGGCAGGATGATTATCCTAATGTTGAAACAATAAGAAATGATATTATAAATAAAAATAGTTATGTATTGATAAAAGATAATAATATGGTTGCTACTGTAGCAGTTTCTTTTGATAAAGAAAAAACATATGACTCTATTGATGATGGTGAATGGATTAGTAATAATGAATATGCAGTTATTCATAGAATGGCTGTTGACAATAATTATAAAGGATTAGGATTATCATCTCAAATTATGAAAAATATAGAACAGCTTTGTTTAAATAAAGATATATACAGTATCAAAATAGATACACATGAAGAAAATTTATCTATGCAAAAGCTACTTATAAAAAATAAGTTTCAGTATTGTGGAATAATTTATTTAGAAGATAAAAGTAAAAGAATAGCTTTTGAGAAAATGCTATAATGACACAGATTTGCTTATAAATATTTTTGAATTAACTATTACTAATGCTATATTTTCTATTATGGAAAAAAATCCTAGTGAAGGCTTGAACATAAGTGAACATCAAGATTATTACTTAGAAGAAAGTCTTAATAGTTTGAATAATGAAGATTTATAAAAATTAATAAATTTATGTGTAGATAAGTCCCATTCTTTTAGATAAGTAAATTTATTGTTAGTGTATTTTCCTTTTACAGGTGGCCCAATCTATAAGCTTTAAATGTTATAATTTTCCTATTTATCATTGACATAGCAGTTGGAAGAATATATAATAAATTCCATAAAATGAATATAATAAAATTGAATAACCGTTCTTATCCAGAGAGACCGAGGGACTGGCCCGATGACGTTTCAGCAACCAGCATATTTCATTTGTATGCATGGTGCTAAATCCAGCAGAATTTGATTCTGAGAGATAGGAGAAGGTATATATGGAAAACCATTCTAAAGTTTTCATTTGTACAAAAGTCTTCTTCATATTTCTGGAGAAGACTTTTATTTTTTTTTGGAGTTTTAAAAAAATTAATTTGTTATAAAAATATCATAGATAAAGGGAATAATTTATTTGAATCTGTTAAGCTGATATGAAAAAATAGCTTAATATTTAATAGAATTACTCGTTCTTTAAAAACTTATACAGTTTATCAGAATGATAACGAGGACATTTTACACTTGTTTTGTTCATTGTTCTCCTCTCCTTTTTCTTGGGGATATTGAGGTGTTAGAGAACTTATTATATTTCCTAGAGTTGAGAAGAACAATGTTCATATAAATTAACAGATCGATTTATTTTGAAGGGGGATAAAACTATGAAAGAATTTACTTTAAATGAAATTGTAAAAATTGCATTGGGAAGCGGGGCTACTTTAGCGGGTGTTGCTAATGTAGAAGACTTAAAAAAATCACCTGCATTTACTGTTATAGCTAAAATGCCAGGGTATAATGGGGTTGGAACTTATATGTGTGGAGAAAACGATACCTTTTTACCTGAAGTAGTATGGCCCGAAGGAATAAAAAGTGTAGTTGTTCTAGCATATCATCATCCTGTATCTGATCCTAAAATGGACTATTGGGTTGAAGGTTACAATACAGTTGGTAATAGAAAGTTGATTGATATTGGCAAAAAGTTCAAAAGTATTATGGAGAAAGAAGGTGTATCAACATATTCTTTTAACTATCATATAGAAAAAGGAGGAATATTTCTGAAGGATTCAGCAGTAGTAGCTGGGTTAGGATGTATTGGTAGAAATAATTTGCTAATTAATCCTAAGTACGGTCCACATATAAGGCTAAGAGCAATAGGTTTAAATTTAGATTTGCCATCAATTGGACCTTTAGAATATGATCCATGTGTTAAATGTGAAGTAAAGTGTTGGGAGAATTGTACGAAGGAAGCATTTTCTAAAAAAATATATTCAGAGGTAGAATTAGGAAGAAGTGAACTTCCAGGGAGAATAGGAAACTTTAATAGATTAGTATGTAACATACAGATGAAAGAAGATGAAGGCAATATAATTCCTGTAGAAATACCAGAGAAATTTGATGAAGGCTTTGGAAAAGCTATAAAGTATTGTAGAGATTGTGAATATGCATGTCCAATAGGTAAATAGTTATATAGGGAATAGGGGATATGAAGTGAGGTTTGAATTATTATTTTAGTTCATATTTTTAAATAAAAGAGTTAAGCCAAAAAAAGGGGGATTTTTATGAAAGTAGATTTAGAAACAAAACCTGTAGAAACAAAACAGACGGATAAACTTTATCGAAGTTTAAAATCAAGACACCTGAATATGAAGAATTAAAAGAACTTGCTTTAGAAGGAAAAAAAGTCAAGGCTATAAAAAAATATAGAATAGTTTCAGGAGTAGGTTTAAAGGAAGCAAAAGATTATATAGATTTATTGAGTAATAATATTAGTAATAAAAAGTGATAAAAGGTATTATGAATGAGATTATTTGAAAAAAATGGTACAATAATAACGAGTATTTACTCTAATAGATATATATTTAAAGGTAGAGATTTAAGAGGGAGGTCTTGTGTAGACTTCTTTTTTTTAGTACAAGAAAAGGTTGCACTATATATTATCTATATAAGTGTATATAGATAATATATAAGGATACGGGGGAGAAATTTTATGAGAATAGATTATGTTGATTGTGTAGAGAGTGATGATTTTTCAGAAGGGTTAAAAGATTATCTTGATGTTATTGGCATAGATGCAGGTTAGAAATATTGTGAAGGAGAGGTAGTTATAAGAATGCTATTATGATGTTAAAGATGAAAAATTATATATAACTACTAAAAGGGATAATATGGTATAATACCGTTGAATAAAAAATATTAAGGAGAGACATGACATACGTCTTGTCTGATTTAAATTGACAATTTAGGAAAGAAAATGAAGTATTGTTTATCTGATTGTGAAGATGCTCTATAAGGAGTTAGCAAGGGAGATAACATACTAAATGAAGGAGACAATATACTGCATGACAAAAAAAATGAAATTAAAATCTCTTCGAAGTAGTACAATAAAGCTTTTTGCTTTGATGTTTATTATATTAATTTTTTCAATCTATTTGTTGTTAAACACGATTATGAGGAGTAGCATTGATCAATTAGAAAGAAAAAATATTAATGAAAATATGGATAGAGTCACAAATGCTCTTGATTTTGAGGCATCCTCTTTATATTCTACTGCACGAGATTTGGCGGCTTGGGACGATACCTATAAATTTATTGAGAATGGGAATGAAGACTATGTATTCAATAATTTACAAGAAGATGTATTTTTGAACCTAAAGCTGAATTTAATGGTGTTTATTAATCAATCAGGAGAGTATGTATTTGCCAAGGGAATGGATTTTAAGAATAAAGAATTTGTATCAGTTTATCCTGAATTGAAAAAAGAGTTAGAAAAAAGTAATATATTTAAAAATGCTGATTCGAACTATAAAGTAAAAGGCATCATTATGCTGCCGCAAGGGCCTATGTTAATAGCCTCTTATCCTATTAGTAAAAGTGATTTTGAAGGACCAGTACGTGGGAATGTAGTGCTTGGGCGTTTTTTAGATGATATGGCGGTTAGTGACTTATCTGACAGGCTGAAGTTGGACATTTCTTTAGAAAGGCTTGCCAATGAGAATCAAAAGTATGCTCAAAGCTCAAATCCTATCACTCCTCAATCTCCTATAGAGATTGAGGAGCTAAGTAGAGATAAAATTGTTGCATACACAATACTACAAGACATTTACAAACAGCCGGTACTAGGCTTAAATATAGAAATGTCTAGAGACATAAGTCTGATTGGAAAAAAAGGCATAAACTATATGCTTTATTCATTGATTGCAGTGGGCTTTATTTTTATTATTACTGTCATGCTTTTCTTGGAAAAAAACATATTGTCAAGATTATTAAAATTAAGCAAAGAAGTGTTGAATATAGGGAATAAAGGGGAGTTTTCCGTACGCTTAAAACCACAAATAAAGCAGGATGAAATATTCGTTTTATCAGAAGAAATCAATAATATGTTGGACAAGCTAGAGCAATCAGAGGGTCAAATTCGAGAAAGTGAAGAAAAATACCGAACTTTTGTAGAAAAAGGGACAGATGTTATATATTCGCTTAATAAACAGGGGGTGTTCTCATACATATCACCCAACTGTTTGGAAGTACTTGGATATACTACTGAAGAAATCATTGGGAAACGATTTACATACTTTTTAAATCCCGATGATAAAGAAAATTTGAATAACCTTTTACAAAACGTTTCAGAATTAAAGGAACATAAAGATGGTTACGAGTATAGGATGAAAATTAAAAATGAATCATGGAAGTGGTTTCAGACAAAGATTTCTGTAATACCACAAAGTAATAATAACCAAAACTCTTATATCGGTATATTTTATGACATACATATACGTAAATTAGCACAGGAAGCACTTGAACACACCCTTGAGAAAGTTCAAGACCGTACTCTAGAGCTTTCCAAGGCCAATGAGCTCCTACAAGTTGAAATTGTAGAGCGAGAAAAGATACAAGAAAAAATCTCACATCTCGCATATCATGATCATTTAACGGGATTACCGAACCGAATATTATTCGTTGATCAACTGAAACAGGGTATTTTTCTTGCTCGATATTTAGAAAAGCCACTTGGTGTTATTTTTGTTGACTTAGATGGTTTTAAAATGATCAATGATACCATGGGACATGATCAAGGTGACGAACTACTAAAAGAAGTTGCTAACAGACTGGCTGCTTCAGTACATAAAGATGATATTGTTTCCCGCGTTGGTGGTGATGAATTTATTATAATGGTACAAAACTTTACAGATTCTGATGACATTATAAAAATTACAGCCAAAATTATTGATGGTTTTAAACAGCAATTTAAATTAAATGATCAAGACTTCTATGTTACCGCTAGCTTAGGGGTTGCCCTCTATCCAATGGATGGAGAAGACGTAGATACACTAATAAAAAATGCAGATATTGCCATGTACAAAGCAAAGGAAAATGGTAAGAACCAATATGCACTTTGCACACCATTGATGAAAACCAAAGTCATGGAAAATATGACGCTGACTAATAGTTTGTACCCTGCTTTAGAGCGAAATGAGTTGATGCTTTATTACCAACCACAAGTAAATAGCGCCTCTGGGAAAATAATTGGTCTTGAAGCATTATTGAGGTGGAATCACCCTAAGCTAGGTTTTGTTCCTCCTAGTAAATTTATTCCTATTGCGGAACAAACAGGCTTAATTATGCCTATTGGTGATTGGGTGCTTAAAACTGCTTGTAAACAAAATAAAGCATGGCAGGATGCAGGTTTACCCCATATTCGTATGGCAGTAAATCTTTCCGTATCTCAATTTCATAATCCTAATATAGCAAAGCAGGTTGAAGAGATTTTAATGGAAACTGGTTTAAGCTCTGAATACTTAGAGCTAGAAATTACTGAAAGTATTGCAATGAATGAAGTGAACGGCGTTATTGAAACTTTGAACTCCTTTAAAAAGCTTGGCATTACAATTTCTATCGATGATTTTGGGACAGAGTATTCTTCACTGAGCCGTTTGAAACAAATGCCTATTGACAAGATTAAAATTGCTATGCCGTTTGTACAAGGGATAGACGTGAGTGATAAGGATGAAGCAATTACCAAAGCCATTATTGTACTTGCGAAAAATCTGGGACTACAAACCATTGCAGAGGGAGTAGAAACGAAGCAGCAGCTTTCGTTTTTAAACCAGCGTATGTGCGATGAAATTCAAGGATTCTATTACTATAAACCATTGCCTGCACAGGAAATTGAAACTATATTGCGTGCTGACGGCATTCTGAAAATTGAAGATTAATATGTAAAAGATGATTTCTGTATTGTGAACTATAGCCCATAAAATACACAATTTTAAAAAGATAGGCTATGTTTTAACATACTGTTGAAATTAAGAATACAACTAAAGGAGGAAAAATATTTTTCCTCCTTTAATACATAATATATAAAAACTATTTTAAGATACTTAATTTTATCTATACCACTTCAACATTTTTATCATTAATAACATCTAAATTACTTATCCATCTTAAAACTACAAAGCTGAATAATGAAACTCCAATAGAAAAAATAAATATAGAATTTATTCCAAATAAATCTATCATTGTTCCGTATAATAGTTTCATAAGAGAATAAGAAACACCAATTGTAAAGGTATAAACAGTCATAGATGTAGTATAAAGCTTTTTATCTACAACCTTACCAATAAAATCAAAGGCACAGATTATTATAATAGAAATAGCAACACCATGCATAGATGTAGCTAACATAAATATCCATGGATTAGATGTTAATGCATAAATTATCCATCTAATCAAAAGAGCACAACTGGCAAAACTTATCATCTTTATCATTCCGTATTTTTCAAGAAAATCTTTACTCTTTACCATAAAATAAAACTCTGGAATAACCATAAATACAGTAAGTAATCCAACTAGCTCAGCTCCAGCCCCAAGGTTCATTAGATGTATTCCTTGATAGGCCGCCATAGCTTCTGTTAATGAGGCAACACATACTCCACAAAGTAGAATCAGCATATAAGCTCTATTTTTAAATAATTTTGGTAAATCCTCTTTTAAGTTTATCTTTTCTCTATGTTCAATTTTACTTGTAGTATCTAAAGTAGGAGTTATTATTAAACATCCTATCATACTAACCATAAAAACATAGAAGAACATAAGATCATTATTAGTCATTTTTATAAGCTGACCACACAAGAAAGAAGCTATAGCAAATGACATAGAACCAATTACTCTTATTCCACCATAGTTTTTATTATTTTCCCTACAGTATGAAGTAGTTATAGAATCTGTTAAAGGCAATATAGAATTTCTAAACATTTCAAGAAATGTAGCTACTACAAGTATTGCTATAAATGAATTAGTAATAGCGAAAAGTCCTGTGAATAAAAGTGACATTAGTATATTTATCCAAAGAACGGATTTTTGTTTTTTCATTAAATCACTTATAAGTCCCCATATAGGGACAAAAATAATACCGATTATAGATGGTATTGATACTACCATACCCACTTGTGATGAACTAAATCCTAGGGTATTTTCTAAATATACTGGTAAAAAGGTATTGTATGCACCTAAACCAATAAATAGAGCTAAATATTTTGCATAAAATTTCGACATGATGAATTCCTCCTTGTATGAATATACCACAATATTAAAGTTATGAAAATAGTAATAGTTCGTACTATAGTTATCATCTTCCATAGAGTATATATATCATTCAGATATATGCTTACATAACTAGATTTTAAGCAACCGATAGTTGCTTTTAAAAACTATAGGTTGGTTTTTAAGGTAAGGTTTCAGTCTATTAAAGATGGTCTTTCAGTACAAAGGCTTCATATAAGTCCTTATGATGATGAACCAAGAACTTTTATGGCTATTCAAGAATTCTGTGGGGCAAACAATTTAGACTTAAAAACAAAGGATCATAGAGAGGTGAATATATTTATCGTGGGTATTATTCTTGTGAATCGTCTCCAACATTGAAATCTATGTCAATTTTATCTATACCATTTCAATATTTTTATCATTAACAAGATATAAATTACTTATCCATCTTAAATCTATAAAGCTAAATAATGAAGCCCCGATAGAAAAAATGAATATAGAGTTGAATTGTTAAATAAATCTGAATTTATCAAAATAGTTGAAATATAGATAAAAAGTAATATAATAAAATTAAGTACGCTATAAAATGCAATGGAAGTATTAAATTGAAGAATACTAAAAAGATATAAAAATTT
Organism: Romboutsia sp.; assembly: GCF_056995035.1. Lineage (NCBI taxonomy): Bacteria > Bacillati > Bacillota > Clostridia > Peptostreptococcales > Peptostreptococcaceae > Romboutsia > Romboutsia sp. The sequence continues at coordinate 14,586 of NZ_JBXKIW010000085.1, forward strand.
AGGGATGAATATGTAAATTCAAAACCTAGAGTATGTTATGAAAGAGCTAGAATTTTAACAGAAGCTCATAAAAAACAGAGGGAGAATCTATTTGCATAAGAAGGGAAAAGGATTTCAAAAAATAAAAGAAGAAGTAGAACAAAAAATACAAGAATTAGATATAGCAAATCCTGAAAATATAGATAAAATAGATTTTTATAAATCTAAAATGTAACAGTTAAATACTGCATTCTTCATAAAATCAATTTGTTTCTAGGAGGAAATCAATGAGGTAGAATTCAGATTATATTAAATAAAAGGGGGATATAAACAAATGAATACATCACCATCAGTTTCTAAACCAATGAGTACATCACCATCTAAACCAAAAGTAAACAAAAGCTTGCTTGTATTTTTATTGGGAGTATTTATAGTTATGGCTGTTATTTTAATTCCAGCTATCAATGAAAATGTAGCTACACAAATGAGTCAAATTAATGGGGAAAATATTAATACGGCTCAAGTAGGAGATCAATATGATACTATATTTGAGACTCTTAAGTATAACAGATCAATTGACATTCTTGCTATGCTTTTGGTTGGTTTTGGTTTTCTTATGGTAACGGTAAGAAAACATGGATTTAGTTCAATTACTGCTACTTTTCTTGTTGTAAGTATTGCGATTCCAATGTATATGATTATTAAAAGCTTTGGAGGAGAAGAATTTTCAAAACCTACAATTAGCGTGGATACTTTGTTATTTGCGGAATTTGCTGCTGCAAGTTTACTAATAGCAATTGGAGCACCTCTTGGAAGGCTCAAAATGGATCAATATATAATTATGGGTTTATTATTTGTTCCTGTGTACATATTTAATGAATGGGTATTGCTTGAAAGTGGAATTTTTGAAGGTTTTCTTGATACTGGTGGATCAATTGCTATTCATGCTTTTGGTGCATACTTTGGATTAGGGGTTGTTGCAAATACACTTTCTAAATTTGAAGATGACCCTTCTTGTGAAAGTGATGATACAAGTAGTAGATTGTGTTTGCTTGGAAGTATGGTATTATGGTTATTTTGGCCATCATTTACGAGTGCGATAGTAGCTCCTGAAAGAGTAGTTTTAACGGCAATCAATACAATCTTTGCTTTATGTGGAGCAACGATTGCTACTTATATATTTACGAAATTGATTAGAGGAAAAATTGACATTGAAGATATTGCTAATGCTGCACTTGCAGGTGGAGTAGCGATTGGTTCAACTTGTGATGTGACAACTCCAGGTTATGCGATGTTAATCGGTATTGCTGCAGGAGCTTTGAGTGTTATTGGTTATGCGATTATTACTCCAAAATTTCAAAATTTGATTAAAGGAACAGATACTTGTGGTATTCATAATTTACATGGAATGCCTGGGATTTTAGGAGGAATTGTAGCTGTATTTATTACTGGAAATATAGGGATTCAGTTAGGTGCAATTGTAGCAACTGTAATTATTGCATTTATTGGTGGTAAAATTACTGGATCGATTATTAGTCTATTAGGTAAAAAATTTATCCCTTATAGTGATGAAGATGAGTTTTTTATGCATAATTAAGATAAGATATGAAACTTCAAGTGAATGTCACTTAACTTATATAAAACAACCCGAAGATAGACTTACATTTACAAGATTGCATTATAGATAAGGGTGTAATTATATTAATGTATTCAAAAAGATAAAGTAAATGGAATTAATATTAAGCATACCCTTTAGGGTATGCTTTTATGGTATTCAACAAAACATTTTTTATCATGTTTAAGTTTTATAGCAATGTTCGCATCTCTTTTTTCAGCAAATCTAAAAAATAATCTAATTAGTTTTTGGATGGACTTAGATTGATCTTATTTTACATATTTGAACATAAAAAAAGACTGTAAGAGAAACAGTTTTTTTTGTGATTAATAAAATTTTAATTATCTGGGTACACTACAATTGTATAAATATATAAGAGCTGATAGCTATTATAAACTAAAAAAATTAATGAAAAGGAGAAAAATGATGGATAAAGATGAAGTAGTATGTGCATGTTTTGGTGTAACAGTAGAACAATTGCAAAAAGCTATAGATGACGGTGCTAAAACATTTGAGGAAGTGCAAGAAATTACAAGTGCGGGTACTGGATGTGGAGGTTGCGTAGACGATATAAAAGTAATAGTTAATCAATTATTAGAAAAATAATATCTAAAACAAAATAAATAAAAAAATAAGCATCTATGTGGCTAGATATAGATGCTTGTTTTTTTATTACGCCGTTGTTACAGGACAGAAATATTGTGAAAGGAAATTGGGGCTTCTAAAATTAATTATAATGGTTATGTAATGAAAGAATTAATAACTTAGAATTAAAAATATTAAGAATTTAACATGAATTATATTACACAAAGGGATTGTTGAAAACCTAAATAAGTAATATATATAAATTTCTATATAAAATTTTTTTTATATTATAGACCTTTATAAAAAATAATGGTATATTGTATACATAGGCAACAAGAGCTGACAAAATAATTAAAAATAAAACACTAGGAACAGACATAATAGACATTTAAGATGCAGACGTAATTAATATAAGAGGAATTATGCTCCTCTTACACTTAAATATACTATCTCCCCAAGAATAGTAGTCAAAATAGTATAACCCTTTGATAAAGACTGTAACGGAAACAGTCTTTTTTTGTGTTTAATAAAATTTTAATTATCTAGGTACATCACAATTGTATATAATTATATATAAATAATTATAAAAAAACAAATATAGACAAGTAATATAAGTTATAATAATGTAGCTATAATTTTATACAAAAAGGGAGATGAAACAAATGAAAAAAGGTGGTTGTTTATCAACTATAGTTGCATTATTTTTTTGGGTAATTTTCTTATTTGTAGGAGATATAGGTCAAGATAATGCTACAAAAACAGAATATAATACTTCACAAGTTAAAAGTAGTGTAGATACTCAAAATTTCAAAGAGGGTAAGGAAGATAAAACTAATATAGAAGAAGTTTCTAATGTAGTAGAAAATAAAAAATCAGAGCTGCATTTTATAAATACGGGTAATAGCGACTCTATATTAATTATTCAAGATAAAAAGGCCGCTCTTATTGATGCAGGTGATAATGATGATGAGCAAAGAGTTATTGCTTATATTAAGAAACAAGATATAACAGAATTAGAATATGTATTTGCTACTCATCCTCATGCTGATCATATAGGTGGACTAGATGCAGTAGTAGATAATATAAAAGTAAACAATATGTTTGTATCAAATGGAAATCCAGATACAGATACGTATAGAGACTTTATAACATCTATGTCAAATAAAAATGTAAATCCTAGTGTACCATTATTAAATAGTGAATTTAAGTTAGGTACATCTACATTTAAAGTATTATCTGTAGCAAATAAAAATGACCCAAATAATGATTCAATAGTATTACAGTACACAAATGGTAATGATAAAGTTTTGTTAATGGGAGATGCAGAATCAGAAATAGAAAATAGTATAAACGTTGGAGAGGTTGATTTATTAAAAGTTGGACATCATGGTTCTCATAGTAGCTCGACTAAATCATTTATAGATAAAGTAAATCCAAAATATGCAGTTATCCTAGTAGGAAACGATAATAAATATGGTCATCCACATGTAGAAACTATGGAATTATTAGAAAATAAAGGTATAAAAGTTCATAGAAGTGATGAATGTGGAGATATAGTATTTAAATCTAGTGGTAATGGATTAACAGTAGATTGTAAAGAAGGAAGTTACGAATCAGGGAAAAAAGAGTATTCTAATACAAATAATAGTAGTTCTAATGTATCTACCAACAATGGGATAGTAGAATCTAAATCAGAGCCTATACCGCAATCTCAATCAAGCGGGAATACTGTATATGCCAATGGTGGAAGCTCTACTTCAAATAAATATCATTCATCCAAAAGTGCTCATAATATGGAAGGTTCCATTGAGATGAGTGAGAGTGATGCTAAAGCTCAAGGGTATGTAGCTTGTAAGAGATGTTACTAAGTTAGAGAATATAATTATGTATAACTAGGACTGATTTAGTAGTCAAGCTTTATGAATTTAAGAATGCATATAATATGTGTGTAAGAGTAATGATTACACAAAAGAGATTGTTGAAAACCTAAAAAAAATAATAGATAAAAAAAAATTATATAAAACTTTTTTTATATTATAGACCTTTATAAAAAATAATGGTATATTGTATACATAGGCAACAAGAACTTACAAAATGATTAAAAAATAGACACCAGACAGAGACATAATAAATCAGACATTTAATAAGAGGAGTCATGCTCCTCTTACACTTAAAAATACTATCCCCCATAAATAGTATTTAAAATATCATAACCATTTAAAAAAGACTGTAACGAAAACAGTCTTTTTTTGTGTTTAATAAAATTCAAATTATCTGAGTATACTATAATTTATTTTAGTAATTTTAACGCCTCCTATGTATTTACTTTTATTTAGAAAAATGTCTATCTAATAATCCTTTAAAAGCTCTTCCGTGTCTAGCTTCATCTTTACACATTTCATGAACAGTATCATGAATAGCATCTAAATTATGTTTTTTCGCCAATGTAGCTAAATCTTTTTTACCTGCACAAGCGCCATATTCAGCTTCAACTCTAGCAGATAAGTTAGACTTTGTATCAGCTACAACAACTTCTCCTAGTAATTCAGCAAATTTAGCAGCATGTTCAGCTTCTTCATAAGCTATTCTTTTATATGCTTCTGCAACTTCAGGATATCCTTCTCTATCTGCTTGACGACTCATTGCTAAATACATTCCTACTTCTGTACATTCCCCCATAAAGTTAGCTCTTAATCCTTCTACCATTTCAGGGTCTATATCTTTAGCTATTCCTATTCTATGTTCATCTGCCCATGCAAGTTCTCCTTTAAGTAGGTTAAACTTGTCTGCACCTATTTTACAAACTGGACAAACTTCTGGTGGAACATCTCCTTCATGAATGTATCCACATACTGTGCAAACATATTTTTTCATAAAAAATCTCCTTTCAACTATTAAATTTATAAATTTGATACGTATGTATTATTTGTATAGAAATTATTATTATTCAGATGTTTTAAAATTAAAATAGTTACTATTTTATGATATTAATTATCTGGGTACACTAAAATTGTATTTCTTAACTTGAAATAAAGGAAAAAATCTCTCTTTTTTTGTTTACATATCTGTGATTTAATTAAAACTAAACAAAAGGATATATTATGATATAATGTTGTTACGTTTGTTACCAAATACAAGCTAGTATACAATCGAAACTTTAATAGTTTAATCATTATAATTAATAGAAGGGGAAGTTACATGGAAAGCATTTTTTATTTTTTCAGAAGTAGTACGGGTCAGAATAATTTTATCATGTTTGAAGCATTACATTTGTCTATATTATTTGCTGCCTTAGTTGTTAGCATTTTCATTTTTATGATAAAAAGAGAAAGCAGAAAATTGGAATTATTTATAGGATGCGTTTTAATATTTCAACAAGTACTTTTATATACCTGGTATTTTACGAGTAAATTTAATTTATTAAAAGAAGGATTGCCATTATATCATTGTCGTATTGCTATTCTTTTCATTGGAATAGGTTTAATTTTTAATAAAAAAATTATAATGAAATTAGGTTCTTATTGGGGAATAATTACTTCAATATTAGCTTTGTTGTTTCCGGGGCTTGACCCGTTTTCGTTCCCTCATATGACTCAATTTTCTTATTTTATAGGTCATTTGTTTTTACTATGGGGCTCTGTGTATTTATTATTTATAAAGAAAATAAGTATGTCAAAAGAAGATTTTAAAGAGGCTATAATTTTTACAAATATTTATCATTTATTAATGTCGTTTATAAATAAAATAATCGATTCTAATTATGCCTATATGAGTTCGCCTCCTATTGATATAGGAATTAAATTAAGTCCTTTGATTTATGCTTTATCGGTTATTATGATTTTTAATACGATATTAATTATAGAATACATTTTAATTAATAAAAATAAAAAAGTAGAGGAAACGTATGAAGTTCAATATGGATAATTTTCTAAAAACATCACTAGGGGCTATTATATTTTAATAAATAAAAACAAAGAATAAAAATATCCGAACCTACAACGAAATTTTAACTTAATTGAATGAGAATTCAAAGTAAGTTAAAATTAGAAAATTAACTAATTACGGAATTTAGGTCTAGGGAGTAGTTGAAGATAATCTAGTATTTTAAATAGTTTCAGAATGGTTCAAAGGGCAACATAGTTTAGTTAAGTTTGCCCTTTCTTTATTCAATAATTAAATTTAAAATATATTCAACCTCCATGTGAAGAGGAGTACAGATATCTTTGGAAGCTATGAAACGGATAATTTTATGCAAATAAAAAAGACTGTTTCCGTTACAGTCTTTATCAAGGGGATTGGGAGTTACAAATACTATTCAAGGGGTATAGTATTTATAGCTATTTAAATTTTTGGGGTAGAGAGGAGTATTGAGCATAACTCCTCTTTTTTGTGCATCTCTTTAACGTCTAATTATGTCATTTCCTGTTGTCTATGTATACAATATACCAACTTTCCACATAGAAGTCTATAGTATAAAAAAAGTTTTATATAAAATTTACATTTTATAGAATTTATTATAAAAAGTTAATTTTATATGAGTATGAATTCGATTATTATAAAACTAAATTTAAAATATAAATTTAAAAATGGACTATTTAATTCATAGCCCACTTTTCATTTGAGATATTTATAGTATGTTGTCTTCTTTACATCAAGTAGTTTTATTACTTCTACATTTGACACTAAACCTTATTTAACTAAACAATAGCACTATAAGGAGATTATACTAACTATAAAAGTTCATTTTTTTAATATCTAACACATAACGACAATTTTATATGGTACGGTTTGAGCTGGTATACTCTTTGTAGTAGCTCCATAGATAACAATTAAATTTCTGTTTGTAGGTGCTTTGGTAAAAGCTTGATTGTTTTCTAATACTATTTTCGTATTTGGTGCAATGGTTAATTTTAATTTACTATCGCTGCTAACTAAATCATTATCAAAATAGTCTACTTTAACATTTTGATATTGTGTATCTTTTGCCATAACAATTGCTCGAAATCGTGGTGGAAAAATAAGAGGAACAGCTGCATTTGCATCATAAAATCCTGTCACCTTATCTCCTACTTCTACCATTGTATGTTCTACAAAGTAAGTAGAAGGGCTCACCACGAAATTTACTACAGAGCCATGTCTATTTACCACAGATATTAATTTATAACATCCTAAGTTTTTCCCACTTTCATCTATTAAAAAATCATCAATCTTGGTGATCATACCATGAAAAAATTCGAAACTTTCCATTTTTATTCCTCCTATTCTATTTTATATAATTTATGTTTTTTTTAATTTTATGTTCCAGAGTTATTGGGTAAACTTATTTTAGAATTTTTTTATTCCTAAAACAGATATAATATATTTAGCTCTCAAGCTTTTTTAATGACTCTTCATTAAGACTTACTTACTCAACTGAATAAATAACTTCTATATTATTAAATAAACTTACATTAACTAATTCAATTATATTATATGCGAAACAAACTTATCTACTAAAACGCCAGCAAAACGTAAGAATAAATTGAAGCAAGTATTTAGAGTATCTAACATATAACTCTCATCATTAAAAAGGTTTATTGTCTCATAACTAAATGTAGAAAAGGTAGCTAATGGCTTTATATCTATATATAATAGTCCAAATATAGGAGGTTCATCTTTAATTGCAGCTTTAGTATTTATATTAGTGCATCTTTGATATTTATACACAATTTATGTATGCTATAAAAATAATATAAAGAATTCTTAGATATTAATTAATTATCTGGGTACACTACAATTGTATAAATATATACGAGTAGATAGCTATTAAAAACTAAAAAAGTTAATTTAAAGGAGACAGATGATGGATAAAGATGAAGTAGTATGTGCATGTTTTGGTGTAACAGTAGAACATCTTCAAAAAGCTATAGATGATGGTGCTAAAACATTTGATGAAGTGAAACAAGTTACACAAATTGGTACTGGTTGCGAGAGTTGTTTAGGCAGTGCAAAAGTAATCGTTGGTAGATTATTAGAAAAATAATGTCTAAGATAAAACAATAAAAAATAAGCCTCTATGTGATTAGATATAGATGCTTATTTTTTATTGTTTTAAATATCAAAATTATTGATATCTAAGAATTATTATGATAATATTAATACATACTAATAACAATAAAAAAATTCTCTAATGAGAGTTCTCTCTTATCTAGAGTATTCTTTGAAAAGCTAGGAGTAAGTCGACCAAAACTTACAACTCCTAGCTTTTTCTTATTTTATAGCACATAGGAAATTATATTCATTTTAAAACTGTGGATAAATATAATTTCCTATGTGCTTCAAAAAAGTATTCCTTATAAATCTTCAATTGAAGACTTTTTGATTTTTGATTTTGTTGATTAAATCTTAACATATCATAAGACTAAGGGCATTGTTATAGGCTGTTCTAGATGTAGATTGCCAAGTCCACTGGTTTAGTTGTATGTAAGATATCTACGCAAAGATACTTTATAAGGAGATTAAGCAATTTTATAATTGAAGAAATAAAAAAATTACAATAGGAGGATATTATGAATTATTACAGTATTTATAAACTTGTTAAAGGTGAAGACTTAAATCATCATGATACATTATTTGCAGGTAGGATGACGGAATGGTTTGTTGAAAGCTGCTTTATAACAGCTGCTAGCGAATATAAACATCCTGAAAATTTAGTTTGTGTTAAAATCCATGAACTTAACTTTAATACACCTATAAGAAAGGGAGATATAATAAATATACAATCTAAGATTTGCTTTGCTGGTAAAACAAGTTTAACTGTTTATGGAAAAGTTATAAGAAATAATGATGATAAAATATTAGTTGATGGTTATATAACTTTCGTTTGTATAGATGAAAAGGGATGTAAAATGCCTCATAATTTAATTTTAGATGAATCTAATACAGAAGAAGACCTTAAATTAATTAATAAAGTTAAAAGTTTTAAAAAATAAGATAATGTTTATAAAAATAACTAAACTCACTCGTTGAGCTAGTTAAAGTATTATATTTATAGATATGAAAACATAGAAGCTTAAATTATTAAAATTAATTATTGTAACGATTTATTTAATAAGGGATTAAACTACATAACAGATTTTGAGATAGAAGTGCATTATGGGGAAAGTTATACATAAAATAGTAGTATACAAAAAGTGATTAATAAAAGAGTATATACAGTTTATGATATTTCAAATAGTGGAGAACTTTTGGTTAATAAAAATAAGTTTGTTGACGTATTATAATGTATAACTTTATTAATAAGAAATGAACAAATATAAAAATAGTAATATATTTGAAAAATATGAGTAGAGTGAATTTTTTATGGGAGTGATAATATGTATAATAATTGTAACTTATTTGAACTTAGAGGTGCTTGGGTAGCAACCGTTTATGGAATCGATTGGCCTAAAACTCAAAATGATATAGAAGCTCAAAAAAAAGAATTTATAGAAATATTAGATACATTACAAGATTTAAATTTTAATGCTGTATTTGTTCAAATAAGACCGGCTTCAGATACATTTTATAAATCATACATAAATCCATGGTCTAAATATCTTACAGGTATTCAAGGTAAAGACCCAGGATATGATCCACTCAAATTTATGATTAAAGAAACTCATAGAAGACATATGGAATTTCATGGATGGTTAAATCCATATAGAATAACTACAAAAGGAACTGATTTAAATGAATTATATGAAGGTCACCCTGCAAGATTAAATCCCAATTGGGTAATATCCTATGATAATGCATTATTTTATGACCCAGAAAATCCAGAGGTTATAAATTATATTGCAACAACAGTCTTTGAAATAGTAAAAAAATATTATGTAGATGGAATTCATTTTGATGACTATTTCTATCCCTATAACTATCCTCTACCTAAGGGTGAAGAGAGAGATGGAGATGTTGCTAATGCTAGACGTGAATCAGTAAATGATATGATGAGATTAGTAAATAAGGCTATAAAATATACTAGATCATGTGTTCAATTTGGAGTAAGTCCTTTTGGAGTGTGGAAAAATAAGAGTAGTGACCCTAGTGGCTCAGATACAAAGAACTTAGAAAGTTATTACGATGTGTATGCGGATAGTTTACAGTGGATAAAAGAAGGAATTATAGACTACATAGCACCTCAAATTTACTGGACTATAGAAAATAAAACTAGTGCTTACGAAACGTCAGTTAAATGGTGGAATGATGCAGTTAAAGATACTGATGTTAGGTTATATATAGGTCAAAATATAGGTAATGTAGACATAGCAAAAGAAATAGGAAAAGAAATAAATATAAATAGGCAGTATAGTGAAGTTGAAGGAAGTATATTCTTTAGTATGAGTAATATAAAAGAAAATACAGGGGATGTAATAAATCAATTAAAAGAAGTATATAGCTGTGAGGCAGATACACCAACAAACTGTTAGTAATTACTTAATTGATAGGAATTTATTTTATTATTACTATCATATAAATTATTTACATATCTAGTTTTTATTTTAGTGTATTTACAAGAAATATTTAATATGGAAATGGTTTGGAAATAATAATTTATTTAAAAATTCATAAAACGTATTGACAAACACAGAATATAGGCATATAATGGTAATATAAATTAAATAAGATTCCCTTGAAGGGGAGTAGCTTTCACGAAAGTGATAATCAATCGTCATTACGGATTACATATCCCGGTTGATTAGCGGGTATATTAACTTGTTAGCAAGACCTTCAAAGTAG
>NZ_JBXKIW010000086.1:0-34538 GCF_056995035.1 Romboutsia sp.
ATACTTTAGTGTTTAGTATTTCTACTTCTTTACCTTTATCTAAATTTATTTTCGAAATTAAAACCTTATATAATTTTTCTAGGTCTAAACTACACTGATTCTGTAATTTTTCTATATCTTGTTTTAAAACACTTAGATCTTCACTATTACATATATTTTTCTTCTTTACCTTTTCAATATGATTGAATGTATACGAATATAATTCTTTTGTTTTTCGTTTCAAGTCAAATTGTATTTCATTATATACAGATATTTCTTTATATAATTCTCGTTTATAATTGTGTAATTCATTTATTATATTGTCTTTCATAATAAGCAAATTTTTATATTTAGAATCTATTTGCTTTTCTTCAGATACTTTCATGAAATTTTCTTCTATACTTTTATAAAGAATATTTATACTACTTTTGTACATTAAATCATTATTATTATTTAATATACCTTCTATAGCTTCTTTTGCTGATATATATACTATATCAGTAAATTTATCTTTATATATTTCATTAGCTTTTCTTCTTACTTTTACTATGTTATCTTTACTTATAATATCCATCTTATTTACAACAGCTATTATGTTCTTTTTATTATTATGTAAGCTATCCATTTTGTTCATTTCTTCTATCAATTTATTATTTTCTTTTGATACTATATTTTGAGCATCTATTAACCATATAACCCCATCTGCTTTTATATAATACTCTTTCATACGATCTAAGGTATTTTTAAGTAACGTTTGATTAAGTCCTGGTGTATCTACTATTATAAAGTCTCTTAAGATATCTCCCTTTTTTAAGTAATACTTTATTTGTACTATATCTGATTTATATAAGTACTTATTTTCTTGTTGATTTTTATATTCTTTAAGTTCATTTATAGTAGCTCTATTCATCTTTTTATAACTAGATACAATCTTAGATACTTTTCTTTTTGACTGTTTAAATTTTTCTTCTTCTTTTTTTAAAAATTTATTTCCATCCTGTAAACTTTTTATTATTTTAGTATTATCCTTATAGGTTATTTCCATTTTTTCACTATTTGATTTTGTAAATAAATCTAATTTCCATGTGTTTGGTATATCATTACTTTTTAATATGTTTTGTTTTAGTAATGTATTTATTAAAGTTGATTTTCCATAATTACCAGATCCCATTATAAATAATAAAAATGGCTCTTCAAGTTCTTTTATACTTTCTATGTTTTCATGCATTCTATTTTCTATATATCTTAAAGCTTTGTTAGACTTAGTTTCATTTGTATAATCAATATCTTGTTTAAGTAAATTTATCATATTATTTAGTTCATTCATTATATTCATCATTTTTTCTAACTCTTCATGTCTACTAGCATACATACTATCATTCCTTTATATTGCACATAAGCTTATTAATTTGAATTTCACTTTATTTATTTTTTTCATATATTAAACTATAACTCTTTATATTATATGAACAGTTTGTATTTTCAAGACCTGAAGTATATAAAAAGGTAATAAAATCAAATGGAAAATATATACTTCCCTAAGACAATATAAATTATTTGAATTAAATTTATAATATTTACTATAAATAGGTTTAAATGTTATATTACATTAATTTATTATATATTTAGTTGTAGTATAATTTCTTAGAATTAAAAAAATTATGTTTATTTAGATGTTTTCTTATATGTTTTGTGCTATCATTTATTTAAAGAGAATCCTAAGGAAAACCTTTCTACGAGATATCTGTAAATTGTATTTATCTACAGATATGAGGAACTATAGTTTTATTTACCATAAAAATAAGCAGGAGGAAATTCCCCCTACTTATAATCTATTAATAGAAATGTTTTAATTGTTTTAGTCTACTTGGATGTCTTAATTTTCTTATTGCTTTAGCTTCGATTTGTCTTATTCTTTCTCTAGTTACACCGAATACTTTACCTATTTCCTCTAAAGTTTTAGGCGTATCATCCTCAAGGCCAAATCTCATTCTAAGCACCCTTTGTTCTTGTTCGCTAAGGCCTATTAGTAATTCTTCTATTTTATCTCTTAAGTTATTTTGCTCAACTTCGTGCATTACTACGTCAGCAAAGTTTGGGTCTGATGGTATGAATTCTACCAAACTACTATCTTCATCTTCTTTTATAGGTGTATCTAAAGATACTACATTTTTATCTCTTTTTAATATATCTATAACTTTTTGAACATCAAGTTCACAAATTTCTGCAAGTTCATCTAAGCTAGGATCTCTTTGAAGAATATTTGCAAGTTCTTGTTTTTTTCTTTTTACAAAGTTTATTCTTTGATGCAGATGTACTGGTATTCTAATTGTATTTTCACAATCATCTATATATCTTGTGATACTTTGTTTTATCCACCAAGTTGCATATGTACTAAACTTAAATCCCTTTCTATAGTCGTATTTCTCTACAGCCTTTATAAGTCCAATATTCCCTGCTTGAATTAAATCAAGCATATCAACGCTTTCTTTTCTATATTTTTTAGCAATACTTACAACCAATCTATAGTTCGCATTTATAAATTGTTCCTTGGCTTGTGGTGAAGAGTTAATTATTGCTTTTGCTAACTCTACTTCCTCCGCCGCAGATAACATTTTGTATTCTTCTATTTCTTTTAAGTACATTTTCATCGCATTTGATGTATTTGATGTATCCCCATAAATATAATTCTCATAAGCGTGTTCCTTTTTAGCCCCCATAATATAACTCCTTCTATCCATATAATTTGTTAATTGAAGTGGTCAAGTACTTGTAGCTTCATCTATTTTTATAATATGATTATTATTATAAAAAAATTCCATTCAATCTAACTTAAATGTCAATAAATTTATTTATCTAATATTCTACTTCTCATATCAAATTTCCTTCTTTTTTTTATATTTTTTTTATTTTAAATAAGTTTAAAGCTTTATTGTATTACAAATCGTGAAAAATATTATTTATTTTAAATTATAAATTTTTATTTTTACAGTAAATTTATACAAAAAAAGAAAAAAAGACCGCAAATTTGCAGTCTTTTTTCCTCGAACGACGTTATAAACACCCCTATTAATAAATCCTTAGCGTTTGCCCCAACACTTACGGTTTTATAGAGAATTTTTAACCCTTTAATAATAACATCATTAAAAAATATAGTCAAGTTCGTATATTTATGTATTTTTTATTAGTGTTTGCATCCACAGTCATCTCCACAACCGCAGTCGTTTCCTTCACCGTGTCCACCACAACATTCATGACCATCTTCATGTTTATGATTGTGTTCTTCTTCTTTAGCTAAATCTTCCATCTTGAAGAATTCTTCTACCATTACTTCATATGTTGGAAGTGATGCTTCTGTATCATATTCTTCTCCAGTCCAATCAGCATACATCATAGCATCTCCATTAGTTAATACTAATCTTCCTGCCATAGTTATATTATCTACATCTTCTAAGAAGTCTATTTGCTTTTGCACAACTTCCCCTTCTAATGCTATATCTTCATCCATACAATGTACTATCATAACTGGTGCATAGTAGTCTTCTTTATCTTTTACGTTAACAACTATATCTAACATTCCTTCTGCACCTTCTTCAAATTCAGATAATGCAACATCCGTGTCTATCATATCTTGTGGAACTAATAAGTCCTCCATTAAGTACTTTATAACTCTTTCTTTTACTAATTGCTTTGACATAGTAATTCTCCTCTCAGTTTGCAGCTATTGGTTGTCCAAACTTTTCCTTATTTATAGTATACTACATTTATAGTTTTTTCAATCTATAACAATAAAATAATTATAAATATAACTTATTTATACCCAATATTTTTTTAAAAAAACTATTTTTCACATTTTTTAATACTATATTTTACACTTATTTTATCCTACAAGCATATCTAAAATCCATATACAATATATTTATAATGGTTTATTTTTTAGTTTTATATAAGCAAACTCTAAAAATATTTTTCAGTATAAAATATTGATTAATACACTAAAATCAGGTTTATGGCATAATTTTCTGTATTTTGTTACCAACTTGTAATTCCCTTCCCCTTAAAAATAGTTTATAGTATACTATATCGGGGATATATTATGGTTTAATTTTTAAAGTTGAAAGGAATGAAAATTTATGAATAAAAGATTTAAAAATTTAAAAAAGAAAGCTGTAGCAATAACACTTACTTTTGCACTTAGCTTATCAACTCTTTCAGTTGCATTTGCAGATAGTACAAAAGTTGTAACTCTTGGTGCAAATTTAAAACCAGAACAAAAAGAGCAGATGTTAAAATATTTTGGAGTTAACGAAAACGAAGCTGTAATTCTAGAAGTTAATAATGCAGATGAGAGAAAATATTTACAAGGAGTTGCTAATGAAGCTCAACTTGGAAAAGTAACTATTTCATGTTCTTACGTTGAACCAACTTCTAAAGGAAATGGTATAAACGTTAAAACTGCTAACTTAACTTGGGTTACAAGTTCTATGATAGCAACAACACTAATGACTGCAGGTATTGAGGATGCTAACGTTGTAGTCGCTGCACCATTTGCAGTTTCTGGTACTGGTGGTTTAACTGGTGTTATGAAGGCATTTGAAGATGCAACTGGTGAGGCTTTACCTGAGGATAAAAAAGAATTAGCAACTGAAGAATTAATTACTACTGGAGATTTAGGAGATGAAGTCGGTCAAGATAAAGCTACCGGATTAATTAACGATATTAAAACAGAGATTATAAAAGATGGTACTAAAGATCCTACTCAAATAGCAGAAACTATAAACAATATAACTAATAATTACAATATAACTTTAAGTGATGAACAGTTAAAGCAAATTGAAGGTCTAATGTTGAAAATAGCACAGCAAGATTATGACTACAATAAAATAAAAGATACTTTAGGAAATGTATCTACTAATATCGATAAGAATTTAAATGCTTTAGGTGAAAGTGTTAATAATTCTGGTATATCTGATAGTATAAAAGAATGGTTTGGTAATTTATTTGCAGGAGATAAAAATCTAGGCATATTAGAAAATACTAACGATAATTTACTTGGTGATAATGTTCAAATAAATGCTACTGACGATAAAGCTGTTAATTTACCATCAAGTGAAGAGGTTGAAGGATTCTTTGATAAAATTTTAAATTGGTGCACTGGATTATTTAACTCTGATTCAAGTGCAAATACTACTGAGTCTAATGAGATGGTCCCTGAGCAAGATGGAAATGTAACATCTGAAATACCACAAGCTCAATAAAGTTTATTCAGAAAAATTTAAAGAGCAATGCTATTTTTAATAGTCCTGCTCTTTTTGAATACTACTCAATAAATTAACTTAACAATATAAAATAGGAGTATATTTAACTTTATAAGCTAAATATACTCCTTATATTTTTTATGCTATCTCTACTTCTTGTGATTTATGTGATTTATGATCTTTTGTTGCTATATTGAATACTAAGTGAATTGCCATTCCAACTCCTATTGCTACTACCAAGTCAAATACTATTGTAAGTACAAAAGTTGTATAAAGTACTATTACATCTTTTTTAGGTAAATTTAACATTTCTTTCATTTCTTTCCATTCTCCCATATTATAAGAGACTATTATTAGTATAGCCGATAATACTGTCATTGGTATTAATTTTGCAAGTGGCATTAAAATTACCATTATAAGAAATAATACAACCGCATGTATCATACCTGATATCGGACTTCTTCCACCATTTCTAACATTTGCAGCAGTTCTTGCTATTGCTCCTGTTGCTGGTATTCCTCCAAATAATGCTGATACTATATTGCCAAGACCTTGTGCTACAAGTTCCATATTTGAATCATGCTTATCATCTATCATTTTATCTGCAACTACACATGATAATAATGATTCTATACATGCAAGTATTGCTATCGTAAACGCTGGTTGAATTAATGGAACTATCTTTTCTAAGGTTATTTGAGGTATATTTGGCATAGATATTTTTGAAGATATATCACTGTATACACTACCTATTGTGTCTATTGGAACATTAAATATATTAACAACTGATGTTGCTAAAACTAATGCTATTATCGATCCTGGTATACTTTTATTAATCTTAGGCCAATATATCATGACTAATATACATGCTACTCCTACTACAAAAGTCATCATATCAAATGTATACATATTGTGTATATAGCTTTCTGTTTTTTCTAAAGCTTCTGCTGGAACATTTTTGATTTTTAATCCTAGTAAATCTTTAAGTTGTGTTATAAGTAAAGTTATTGCTATACCACTTGTAAAACCTACTGTTATAGTTTTAGGTACATACTTTATTAAGTCCCCAAATCTTAAAATTCCTATTATAATAAGTATAAATCCTGCCATTATTGTTGATATTATAAGACCTTCCATACCATGATTTTGTACAATTCCATAAACTATTACAACAAATGCTCCTGTTGGTCCTCCTATTTGTACTTTACTTCCTCCTAAAAACGATATAATAAATCCTGCAAATATTGCTGTTATAATACCTTTTTCTGGTGATACGCCTGAAGATATAGCTAGTGCTATAGATAATGGTAATGCTATTATCGCAACTATGATACCTGCTACTATATCTTTTTTAATTTGATTACTACTTAAATCGTGATTTTTAAACATATTAAATAACTTAGGTGACATGTGTTTTCTCCTTTCAATTTTGCATCCTTATACATGATACTCCTAGTTTTAACTAAAGTCAAAAAAATCGCTAATTTATATTTAGCGACTAAAAATTCTTACTTATTAATTTACTTTTCCGATAGTGTTAAAAGGATACAGTCTTATCATAACTTTACCAATTGTATCATCTATGTCTATAGCTCCTAAATAATCTTGTCTACTATCTCCACTATTCGGTCTGTTGTCCCCCATAGCAAATATATGATTATCAGGAATTATCATATCTATGTCACCGTCAGTATAAACACCATCTAGGTATTCTTCTTCTAGAATTTCATCATTTATTATTACTTGGTTATCTCTTATAACTATATGTTCTCCTGGAAGACCTATAACTCTTTTTACTAAATCTTTCTTTTTACCACTCTCCTCATCAACTAAATCCGTTTTAAATACTATTATATCTCCTCTTTTAGGATCTTTATTTATGTATGATAATTTATTTATAAATAAATAATCTTTGTCTTTTAATGTAGGATACATTGATTCTCCACTTACTATAGTAGGTGCTACTACTGATGTTATTACTGCTGCAAGCACTAGTGCTAAAGCTATTGTTTTAATCCATTCCAAAATCTCTTTCTTTAATTTAGTACCCATAACTTTCTCCTTAAAATGTATATTTACTTTTATTTTACCATAAAAAAGCCTACCTCAAAAGAGGTATGCTTTAATTTATTTTCTTAACCGATACATGTTTGTTATCTTTTATATAAAATCTCCATAGATAATCTTTAGCTTCTTCGGCATAGTCTATATTTATTCGCTTGCTACTTTCTATTTCAATACTATCTTCACTATATATTTTTTTATCTTCATCATAGTAAAAATCACTTATATACAATTCATTTTCTAATATACTTTTGCTATTTAGGTTTTTATCTATATTTAAAGCCATACAAAGCTTTCCTGGACCATTTGTTATATTCTTTTTTTGATAACTACTTAGCTCTTTGTACTCTTTTTTAAATCTATTAAAAGAAATTTCTTCTACTCCTTTTATGGGCTCTACTGCTCTTATTAATACACATTCCGGTATTCCTTCAATATTTGCAGATATGTTTAAACAATGATACATTCCATATATCAGGTAAACATATATATGACCACCACTTAAGTATAGAGGTTTCGTTCTTTCTGTTTTCTTGTCTTTGTATACATGAGCACCTTTATCATTTATTCCCATATAACTTTCAGTTTCTACTATTTTAGTTATTATCGTTTTATCATCATAGTTTCTTATTAGGTATTTTCCTAGAATAATTTTAGCTAAATTTATGCCATCTTGATTGAAAAATTTTTTGTCCATTTTATACCCCACTTCAATTCTCTTTATTTATTTTATAACTTAGCTTACCCCATCTATATTAATCTTTATTCATTCAGCATCCTATCTTATACTTTACACTGTTTTTAAGCATAATAAAAGCCTACTTATATTTAAGAAGGTTTTTATTATTTTATGATAATTTCTTGTATTTAATTTTTTCATCTTTTTATTCTATTTATTATTAAGTACATCGATCTCTACTACAATAGCATTATCTCCTGATATATTAGTTGCTGTACTAAAACTATCTTATGTTATATGTAGTGCTATTATTTATTTAAACAACCTATTCCAAAAACACTTGGTCCTGAATGACAAGCAACACAAGCTCCTATTTGTAGTGTATATACATTTTTAGGAGATAATTCTTCTCTAACTTTTTCCATGAATTTGTCACGAAGTTCTAAATCGTCTCCATATACAACATATACATCTTTATCAGAGAAATCCTCTCCAATTTGTAATTTTAATTCTTCTATTAATTTAGGAATTATTTTTTTAGTTCCTCTTACTTGACTCTTTTGTTTAACTAGCCCATCTTCTATTTTTAAAATAGGCTTTATATTAAGTAATGATCCTATTGCAGCTTTTGTTCCTGATATTCTTCCACCTTTATGTAGGTAGTCTAGCGAGTCAACGGAGAAATGTACTTCTAATTTTCCTTTATATTCTTCTAATTTTTCTATTATATATTCTATATCATATCCTTGCTCCACCATTTTGGCGGCTTCATAAATTAACATACCTCCACCTATACATAAACTATATGTATCAAATACATAAACATCACCTTCAATATCATTTTTTGCCATCATAGATGATTGATATGTACCTGATGCAGCAGATGATCCTGCCAGGTATAATACTTTTTTACCTTCTTTTATATATTTTTCGAATTTTTCTTTATATGTTATATAAGTTATTTGTGCCGTAGATGGCATGTTTTCTGAATTTCTTAATAATTTATAAAATTCGTCTCCATCTATATCTACTCCTGATCTATATTCTTTTCCTTCAAATATTATTGTTGTAGGAAGAACCTCTATATCGTACTTATCAATTGCTTCTTGTGATATATCATTCATTGTATCGCAGATTATTTTAATATTGCTCATTTTTAAAACTCCCTTTTATAGCTTTGTAATATTTTCTATTTAAAACATGTAATGCCTATAAACCCTGGTCCTGAATGTGAACACATTGGAGGATTTATAGTTAATAAAATTATTTCCTTTGGGTTTAATTCTTGTTCTACTATTTCTCTATCTTCTAAGTTATCTCCGACAGCTATTGCTATAGTTCTATCTCTGAAATCTTGACTACATACTTCTTTTACTCTATTTATTATATTAGGTATTATTTTCTTATTTCCTCTTACTTGGTCTTCTTTATAAGTTTTTAGATGTATTTTGCATAAGCTCTTCAATTATATCATATTGAATATTGTAATACTATTTTTAGATTTACTATGCATAAAAAAAGATAACCTAATTTGGCTATCTTCTTATTAATAAATATATTTATTGTATATAATTTTTTTATTAATTTATCCTCTTTAAATTTTTCATGCTTAAATCCAATACCCTAAAAGAATGAGTCAACGCACCAACAGAAATATAATCTACTCCTATTTTTCCTATTTTCTTAATTTTTTCTAGAGACACGTTGCCAGAAAACTCAGTTATAGCTTTTTTATCTATAATTTTCACAGCTTCTAATGCTACTTCTAAATTCATATTATCAAGCATTATAATATCAGCTTTGGCTTCTAGTGCTTCTTTTACCATTTCTAGGTTTTCGGTTTCTACCTCAATTTTTCTAACAAAAGAAGTATTTTGTCTTGCAAGAGCCACAGCTTCTTTTATTCCACCACATGCACTTATATGATTATCCTTAAGCATTACACCATCTGATAAATTAAACCTGTGATTATTTCCTCCACCGACTTTTACAGCATATTTTTCTAATAGTCTCAAATTTGGTGTAGTTTTTCTAGTATCTAATAATTTCGTATTACTTCCTTCTAGTTCTTTTACAAATAAATTAGTTAAAGTCGCTATTCCACTCATTCTTTGTGTTAAATTAAGTGCTACTCTCTCACCTAATAGTATATTTCTAGTGCTTCCTTTTAGAAATGCTATTTTTTCATTCGGATATACTTTGTCTCCATCCTTTTTATATAAAAAGACTGCTACATTTCCTAGTATTTCAAACACTCTCTCAAAAACTTCAAGTCCTGCTATTATACCCTCTTCTTTAGATAGCAACTCTATTGTAGATTTACTACTTTCTTCTATTACACAATTTGTACTTATATCCTCATTTGGAATATCTTCTATTAAAGCATCCTTTATCATTTTATCTATAATCAAATAATTCATCATTAAACTCCCCACATTGTTCTTTTATCGATTTTATAACTATTTCTTTATTTTTCTTTATTAAAACTTCTACATCTTCTTTTATTTCATATACATCATTTACTTTAATGCCTATATCTTCTATACTATCGTTTATTACTTTCGCACTTCTCTTAGAAAAAACTAATCCTTCTAATAGAGAATTACTGGCTAATCTATTTGTACCATGTACCCCTGTACAACTAATTTCACCTACTGCATACAGGTTTTCCATAGAAGTTTTTGAATTTAAATCTACTTCTATTCCACCCATAAAGTAATGTTGTGCTGGTGAAACTTTTATATATTCCTTAGTAATATCTGTACCTCTTTTTAAACACTCTCTGTATATCGTTGGAAATCTATTGACTACATAATCTTCTCCCATAAAGGTTATATCTAAATTTACATAAGGTACTTTTGTTTTATCCATTTGCTCATATATGACTTTTGAAACTATATCTCTGGGTAATAGCTCCTCTACAAATCTATCTCCATTTATATCTAAAAGTCTACCTCCTTCACCTCTTACTGCCTCTGATATTAGAAATTTTTTTTCATTATCGTTTTCTTCATAAAAAGCTGTTGGATGTATTTGTATGTAATTTAAATCCTTTAATTTTATATTATGTTTTAAGGAAACTGCAATCCCATCTCCATTTAATATTCTTTGATTAGTAGAGTTTTTAAATACTCCACCTATACCTCCTGTCGCTAATACTACGACTTTAGCATATACGTTAATTTGCTTATTATCTTTTATAAGTATTGCACCATTACACTCATTCTCATTACTTATTAAATCTACAAAATATGTATCTTCATAAATAGTTATATTTTTTCTTTGTTTTACTTCGTTGATAAGTGCTTTTTCAACACTTTCTCCTGTATTATCTTTGGTGTGAACTATTCTATTGATGCTATGAGCGCCTTCTCTAGTGTAGGTTAATTCGTCATCACTTTTGTCAAAATCAACTCCTATTGCCAGTAGATCTTTTATGTTGTCTATCGATTCTTTTGCCAATACTTCTACTGCCTCTACGTTGTTTTTATATTGACCTGCTTTTAAGGTATCCTCTATAAATAAATCTATGTCCTCTTCATTTCGAGCTGTTGATATGCCTCCCTGAGCTAGGTATGTGTTAGTATCTTCTAGTTTAGATTTTGTTACTAATAATACATTTAAATCTTCTCTCAAGTTTAAACCACAATAAATCCCCGATACCCCTGACCCTACAATTAATACATCTATAATTTGATTCATTATTTTACTTAGCTAGACGGTGCATATTTTGTAGACAATTTAATGCCTTCTCTGCAACTGCTTTATCTACTACTACTTCATTTTTCATATTTAATAGGGTATCATATAGGTTTTGTAGTGTTGTTTTTTTCATATCTATGCAAGATATTTTACCACCTGGGATAAAGAAGTTCTTGTTAGGATTTCTTTTTCTTAGTTCATGTAATACGCCTTCTTCCGTTGCTATTATAAAGTCTTTAGTATCACTTTTTGTAGCATACTCTATTATTCCTGTTGTACTTCCTACATAATCTCCAAGCCCTCTTACTTCTTTTGTACACTCTGGATGCACTAGTACTTTTGCATCTTTATTTTGTTTTTTTAAGTTTAATATTTCTTCCTTCTTTATATTATGATGATACTTACAATACCCATCCCAAAGTATGAATTCTTTTTCTGGGAAAAACTCTGCTATGTATCCACCTAAATTTTGATCTGGTAAAAATAGTATTTGTTTGTTAGATATATTTTTTAATATATCTAAGGCACTTGATGATGTAACTGCTATATCACAATGAGATTTTACTGTTGCAGTTGAATTTATGTAACATACTGTATAAGCATCTGGATATTTATCTTTTAATTCGAGTATTCCTTCTTCAGTTGCCATATCTGCCATTGGACATCCTGCATCTAATACCGGCATTAATATTGTTTTTTCTGGAGATAAAATTTTAGCACTTTCTGCCATAAACTTTACTCCACATAATACTACAACCTCTTCCCTACTGTCTCTTGCTACTTCACTCAGGTAATAAGAGTCTCCTACAGCATCAGCTAATTCCTGTATATTTTCTGGTTGATAATAATGTGCTAGTATTATTGCATTTTTTTCCCTTTTTAATTTTTGTATTTTTTCAACTAAATCTCTACCCATAATTACACCACTTTCTCTATTCTATAAGTTTTTATTTACCAACTGTATATGCATCTGTAAAGACATTGTAGCATTATTTGTTTTATTCATCAATTAATAAGTGTATAATTTCATAAAAAAAAGCATCTTTTAGATGCTCTTTCTCATTAATTCGATTAAAATGATGGTATTATGCTTCCTTGGTATTCTTTTTCTATAAATTCTTTTACTTCTTTGCTAGTTAAAGCTTTTGATAATATTTTTATTTTTTCACTATCTTTATTGTCTTCTCTTACAGCCAGTATATTTGAATATGGAGAATCTTTCGATTCTATTACTATTGCATCTTTAGTTGGGTTTAACTTTGCACTTAATGCATAGTTAGTGTTTATTACTGCCCCTTCAACATCTTTAAGTACTGTTGGAAGTTGTTCTGCATTCATTTCTTTTATTTCTATATTCTTAGGATTTTCAATTATATCTTTTATACTTATAAGTTCTCCGTCTTTAATGCTTATCAAACCATTATCTGCTAGTAACTTAAGTGCTCTTGCTCCATTTGTAGGATCATTTGGTATCGCTATTGTTGAATTTTCTTTTATTTCATCTAACGACTTTACTTTATCTGAATATAATCCAATTGGCTCTAAATGTACTTTCTCTGTATACGTAAGTTTATATCCTTTTTCTTTTATTGTCTCTTCTAAATACGGTACATGTTGGAAATAATTCGCATCTAATGAACCTTCATCTAGCGCTGTATTTGGTAATATATAATCGTCAAATACTTTTATTTCTAATTCATATCCTTGTTCTTCTAACTGTGGTTTTATTACTTCTAATATCTCAGCGTGAGGACTTGATGATGCTCCTACTACTATTTTATTGTCGTCAGTTCCCTTACTACATCCTACTACTGATACTAATATTGCTGATGATAATGCTAAAGTTAATAATTTTTTAAATTTCATTTTTAATTCCCCCATTTATTTTTAATATTTTTATAAGCTTTTACTATTTATACATTCTCATTTAATTCAGTGTTTGTTTTAACTGAAATATCATTATTTGAAACACTTCCTTTATGGTTTTTAACTTTTAAATTTTCCCCATATTTTAGTCTATTGTATGCAAAATTTCCTAGCCCTTGTATTATTTGAACTAATATTATAAGAGTTATTACAGTATATATCATTACAGCTGTGTCAAATCTTTGATGCCCATAAGTAAGTGCTACGCTTCCAAGTCCTCCAGCACCTATTGCCCCTGCCATTGCAGTGTAACCTAGTATTGATATTACAGATAAAGTGACACCTGATACAATTGATGGCATAGCTTCTTTTATCATAACTTTAAATATAATTTGGCTCTTAGTAGCTCCAAATGATTTAGCAGCTTCTATTAAACCTTTATCAACTTCATTAAGTGCTCCTTCTATTATCCTTGCTATAAATGGTGCTGAACCAATTGTTATAGGAACTATTGTCGCTGTTTCTCCTATACTTGTTCCAACTATAATTCTTGTAAGTGGTATTAAAACGACTATAAGTATCATAAAAGGAAAACTTCTAATGGTATTTACTATAAAGCCTAATGATTTATTTATACTATTATTAGGTTTTAGCCCATCTTCCTTTGTAACTACTAATATTATTGCTAATACAAATCCTATTATTGTGGCTAATATTGCAGGTACTGTTATCATATATAATGTTTCTAATAATGCCTCTAGTAAAATTTTATTTACAAATTCACTTAAGCTAGTCATTTGCAATCTCCTCCCATCTTATATTTTTACTATTTAAGTAATTTTTAACTTTTCGATTATTTTCCTCATGTGTATTTATAATAAGAGAACCTAATATATCTTCTCTAAATTTTTCTAATCTACCAAATACTATTGAAAAATCTATATCTAACTCTCTCGCCATATTTGTTATTAGGGTGTTATTTGAAATTTCTTTTGGAAATAATATTTTTATATTGCTTCCACTAGGTAGAACTATATTTTCTTCTCCTATTAACTTTCTAAGTCCCTTTGTATTTTGTAAAAATATCTCTTCTGTATCACCAATTTCTAAAACTTCTCCATTTTCCATTATTGCAACTTTAGTACATATTTGCTTTATTACTTCCATCTGATGAGTTACCATTATTATAGTAATATTTAATTTTTTATTTATATCTTGAAGTAATGATAGTATTGATTTTGTAGTATTAGGATCTAGAGCTGATGTTGCTTCATCACAAAGAAGTACTTTCGGATTTAGAGCTAAGGCTCTCGCTATTGCTACCCTTTGTTTTTGACCACCACTTAAATTTCTTGGTTTATCATCTTTTTTATCAATTATTCCTACTAAATCTAATAGTTCTAAAACTCTTTTATTTATTTCTTCATTTGAATATTTGAAACATTCTAGCGGCAATGCTACATTTTCAAATACTGTTTTTCTCTCAAGTAATGAAAAATTTTGGAATATCATTCCTAAATCTTTTCTTAGTATTCTTAACTTTTTTTCATTTAAAGATTTTACTTCTTCTATTCCTACTAGGACGCTTCCTTCTTTATAATCTTCTAATCCATTTATACATCTAAGTAGTGTTGACTTTCCAGCACCACTATGACCTATTATTCCAAATATTTCGCCTTCTGCAATCTTAATATTTACATCTTTTAATACCTTCGTATTTCCATAATACTTACTCACATTTTTAATACTAATCATATAATCTTCCTCCCCCGTTACTTCCAATTTAAAACATAGTTAAATACTTATATCTTATTTTAAATACAATAAAAGCCTAAGTATAAACTTAGGCTTTATAAGCAATTTATACCCATCTTTCAGCTAATTAGCTGCAGGATTTAGCACCAATGTATATAAATATATACTGGTTGCCGGGTTTCATAGGGCCAGTCCCTCCACCTCTCTTGATAAGGAAGTATTTAATTTTTATTTTTTAACTTTTTTTATTTTCTATATTTTATATAGTATACATCACTGTAATATTTGTCAATCATTTTTCTTATTTTTTTAAATTTTCTTATTTATTCGTTTTATTAGGTGCTATATTTAACTTCTTATTCATATCTTCAAGCATTTTTGTAAAATCACTCTTAGTTTGATCTTTAACTGTTGTAGCTTCATTAACTATTTTTATAAATTCGGCTTGTGGCTTAGCCATTGCATCCTTTGGAATTGCATCTAATTTTTTTATATTGGCATCTATATCTGCTATTGTTTTTTCACCTTCTGCTATTAAATTATCATTCATTTTCTTTAAGTCAGGATCTTTTGTTTTTACATCATTTTTTAGTGAGTTAACAAAAGTTTGCATCTTATCTCTGCTATCTTTATATGCTGCTTTTACATTTTCTAGATGTTTTTCATTTCCTGGATATTTATTCGTCTTATAATATTCAGTTAAACTTTCTGGAGTTGAGTAAAGTTCATAATTTTTTAAAGTCGTACTGTAATTTCCATAATACTCTGAATACTGTTTTGCATAATTCTCATCTAAAGCAACCTTTTCTTGACCACTTTGAGCTGTTGTTGTTTTATTTGGTGCTGTTGTTTTTGGTACTACTTCTTTTTTAGTACACGCTGTTGCTCCCATTGCTATTGCTAAAGACATTCCTATTGTTAGTACTTTTTTAGATTTCATATTCTTGTTTTCCTCCTATTTTATCTTTTGAATTTTAGTTATATAAGTATATTAACTTATATTTATTAATCTTAACTATAATAGTATTTGTAAATTCAAAAATTTTATTATATTTTTTAGTTGATATCGATTATCATTACATGTATAATTTAATTATATTAATAATCATTATCAATAAGGAGAAATAATTATGAGCTGTTATTCTTGTAAAAATAAAATAAATTCATCATATATAAAATGGCTTCTAGAATTACTTGGTCCAGTACTTATGGGTTCTAAGCCTTCTGAAATACTTAATATCCCTAGATTTGATATTAACAAAGAAATTAAATTAAACGATATAAAAAATCATTTTAGCCTATGTTCTAAAGTTGAATTTATAGTTATAGATAAAAAAGAAAAAGGCTTAAAAATCTTATTTGTAAATAAAGAATCTTTAGCTACTCAACTTGACAATATAAAAATACAAAACTTCTTGAAATTTTTAGGATATCAAAATGTAGTGGATGTTAATTCTTGTTTAGACCATTTAATTGAAAAACTAGAAGGTCATAACTTCCCTGATGAAATAGGAATTTTTCTAGGTTATCCACTTAAAGATGTCGTTGGTTTTATGGGATATGGAAATTATAAATTTCACAATACAAAGTGTTGGAGAGTTTATGGTGATCCAAAACCATCCGAAGACTTATATTCAAAGTTCTTAAGTCATCGTCAAAAAATTAGAGATATGCTAAATTCTAAAAGTGCTAAGCTTATACTTACATCTCTCTAAAATATAAATTATATACAAAAAGTCTAGAGCTTTCACTCTAGACTTTCTGCATATCTGATTAACTTTTAATTTTATATTAATTACACTTACTATATCCACATTGTAGGCATATTCCACATCCACCTGTAGGTATTACTGATTCATTTTTACACTCTGGGCATACAAAATTTTCTACCTCATGGATAGTTGTAGATATCTCATCTTCTACATTTGTATTATTTTCTTCATATAAATTATCTTTTTTAGCTTTTTTAGGCTTTTCATTTAAAAGTATGCCATTTCTTTGGCATCCATCTCTATATATAGTTATTCCTTTTAATTGATTTTTCCAAGCTTGTACATATATATCATAGACTTCTTCCACTGTAACTTCATGAGGAAGATTTATTGTAGAAGATATTGATGCATCTATATTTTTTTGCCATGCTTTTTGCATTTGAATTCTTTCACTCGGTTTTAAATTCATTGCAGTTACAAATATATCTGGTAAATTTTCTTCATTTTCTATCTCATTTATATTCATATACTGAGAAACTATAGGCGTATATACTTTGTAATATACATCTTTGTCATGTAGTGTTTCTGTTTTTCTTGTATATGAGGTATTAAACATTGGCTCAATCCCTCCACTTATACCTAACATTGTTGATATTGAACCAGTTGGAGGTATCGTAAGTATTTGTGAATTTCTTAGACCATATTTTGCTACTATTTCCTTAACATCTTCATCTATATTATTTATAAAGAATTTTGAACTTAAAACAGCTTCTTTATTATATTTTTCATATGTTCCTAGTTCTTTGGCTAATAATGCTGATTGTTTTACTGCTTCATTAAGCATTATTTTTGATATTTTCTCGCATAAATTTATAGATTTTTCACTACCATATCTTATACTTAGCTTTATAAGCATATCCGCTATACCCATAACACCTAGCCCTATTTGTCTATATTTTGATACAGTTTCCCTTTGTAATTCTAGAGGATGTAAGCTAAGCCCTTCTTCTAATACTTCATTCAAACCTATAACACAGTCTGATACACATGACTTAAATTTTTCGATATCAAATATTGCGCTTTCCGTAAATGGCTCAACTATGAATTCTCCTAAATTTATAGAACCTAATAAACAACTTCCACCCTCTGGTAATGGTTCTTCAGCACAAGGATTTACTCCCGCATATTTGAAGTCTTTATCCTCACTTAATAAATGACTTTTTTCTATATTATCCCAAAATAATATTCCAGGTTCTGCAAAATCCCAGTTATTAGTTATAAACTTCATAAATAATTTGTAAGCGTCTACTTCTTTTATTATGACTTCATTAGTATCTTTTATTTCAAATTTACACTCATAAATTTCTTTATTTTCTACTGCATTCATAAATTCATCATTTATTCTAACTGATAGATTAGCTTTCGTTACCTTTTCTAAATCTGTTTTTATGTCTATGAATTCTTCGATGTCAGGATGATTTACATCCATAGATATCATAAGTGCTCCTCTTCTTCCTCTTTGTCCTATAAGTCCTGTAGTCATTGAGTAAAGATCCATAAATGACACTGCTCCAGTTGTGCTTTTAGCAGAATTATGTACTCTTGAACCTTTTGGTCTAAGATTTGATATATCAATTCCTACACCTCCACCATAACTAAATGTTTTTGCTAAATATTTTGCTGTATCAAATATAGATTCTAAATTATCCTCTGGTGGTTGTAGTACATAACAATTAGAGTAAGTTACTTTTATACCATCTTTAGGCAGCCCTCTATTAGCTAGTATTCTTCCTGCAAATAAGAATTTTCGTTCTCTTATTAATTTTTCTATCTTTTTATTTCCACCTGATATTCTTTCTAACCACTCATTAAAGTTTTCATGATTGTATTGATATTTGTTACTCCAAATAGATTTTTGTAACTCATCCATTTGCCATTTAGATTTTCTTAAATCTGATCTCTTTTCTCTATATAGAATGTATTTTTTAGCCACATCTTTTCTATTCGATTCCATTAATAATAGTTCTACCATATCTTGTATCTCTTCTACACTTATTTCTTTCTCAGAAGAATTAACTTTGTTCTCTATATTCAAAGCTATAGATTTAGCTAACTCTTCATCTATACTAAATTTACTATTTATTGTAGATTTATAAACCGCATTAAATATTTTATTTTTATCAAATATCTCTTTAGTTCCATCTCTTTTTATTATTTTCATGATTTTACACTCCAATTTTCTTTATTGTCTTTCATTTTCAATTTATACCCACATTTTCTATCTCAACACAATATATTGTATATTTTTCAAATAAAATACTATATATTGTGTCTAAATAAAAAAACACCTTCGATTAGATATATTTATGTTTCCAAGAGAATGTATTTTATATTACTAATAAATTTTTATTTGATTTTATTAATTCTTACCATAAATCACTTTAATTTTAAATTCAATTTAGTATGTTATATACTCCATAAATTAAATCTATTAATTTAAATATTTATAAATTAATTTTTACAAAAATTGTCGTTTTTAATTTTCAGTTTTTCTGATTTTTTTTTGATCTACTACTTGTTTTTTTGATCTTTTTAAGTTATAATTATTTCACAAGCTTAGTTAATAGGTTTGGATTTTTAAATACACGGAGGTTTTTTATAATGAAAAACGGAATAGTAAAATGGTTTAACAGTGAAAAAGGATTTGGATTCATATCAGTAGACGGTGGAGAAGATGTTTTCGTACATTTCTCAGCTATACAAGGTGATGGATACAAAACTTTAGAAGAAGGCGAAAAGGTTAGCTTTGAGATAACTCAAGGAGCTAGAGGACCTCAAGCTGAAAACGTAAATAGAATATAATTATATTTAATATATATTTTTATTTCAAGAAAAAGAAGCTTATAGCTTCTTTTTTGGTTGTCTATTTTTATTTTCTATTATGTTTTATTACAAAAATAAAAATGAGTACTTAACAAAATACTCATTTAAAATAATATTACCTTTTTTATTAATGTTTTATTATAAATCGTATAATTTCAATTACTTCATACTCAATTAAGCTAAACATCTTATATACAACATGACTTTTAGGTATATTTGCTAGTTCATCATTTTCTATATATGTTTTAGATATTATTTCTTCAATAGCATCATACTCTATATTTAATGTAGGCGTATCAAAGTCTTTTATACATATTCTAAAAATATATGTTATATTTGTGGCTTCACTTATATATTTCTCTATATATTCTACTTTTATTTTCTTATTTTCAAACATAGATTGTATCATAAAAATTCCTCCTACTAATTCTTACTAGTAAGTTTGTCCATAATACATTTTAATTACTCTGAATAAATATTCATTCTATTTCCTCTAACAAAACCTATAAGGCTCATATTTACAATATTAGCTAAATCAATTGCTACATTAGTTGCAGCTGATCTTGATATTATACAATTTATATTTAGCTTTGCACATTTTAAAATCACTTCGGATGTTATTCTTCCACTTGTTAATATTACTTTATCTTTAATGTCTATATCCTGTTCTAAGCATTTTCCTATTATTTTATCAAGTGCATTATGCCTACCTATATCTTCTTCAAAAAATATTATATTATTAAAATCACTAAGGGCTACACTGTGTACTCCGCCTGTTTCTAAAAATAACTTAGACATTTTATTAAATTCATTCATAATCTTAGAAACACAAGAATATTGTATATTCCTATTATATGAATTAATATTTACTTTTAGCTTGTCTAATTCGTTATAATAGATACTTCCTTTTCCACATCCTGAAGTTATAATTCTTTTTTTATTGGATTTTTCATTTAATAAATCTTTATTATTAAGTTCTATGTTTACATATCCTTTTTCTTCAAATAACTCTATATTATTTATATCATTTATACTTTCTATTATACTTTCTGAATGTAAAAATCCAATTGCTAGCTCTTTTAAAGACTGAGGAGTACATGTTAAAGTTATAAATTCTTCTCCATCTAAGAATATAGTAAATAGATATTCAACTATAACAGAATCTATTATTCTTTCAATTGACTGCGATTCATATCTTTTAATACTATATTTTTTAACTACATTCATAATTTTCAACTTCCCTTTTGTATAAATTTAATTCTTCTTTTGTATTTAAATTTATAAATATATCATTTCTAAACTCATGCTCTCTAAATTCTTTTCCATCTATATAACTAACATTTTTATTAGTTCTTTCATAAAAACTTATTACGGATCTTTTGCTGCCATAAAGTAAATAATCCTTTATTTCATGGCTGAGTTCCTTTTTATAGAAACCTTGGAAAAGTTGTATTTTATTATTAATATTTGATATATATATATCAAAACTCTTTTTAGTTTGAATATCTTTTTCTACTTTGCTTTTTAAATAATTTATGTATCTACCATCAATATTTGGCATATCGCAAGCTATAAAATACACATAATCACTTAAACTCTGCTTTAGACCTACTGCTATACCTGCTAAAGGCCCCATATTTTTTATTTCATCACTTACTACATTGTACTTACAATCTTTATAATATTCTTTTTTGTTAGTTACTATTGTTATATCATCAAAATGATTTTCTAATTTTCTAGCTATCTCAAATATTAATCTTTTTTCATTTATGATCAAACATTGCTTGTCAAATTCCATTCTTGAACTTTGACCTCCAGCTAGAATTATTGCACTTTTAAAATTGTCCATACTTACCATCCTAACTTTATAATTTTAAATAAGGATATAAACTTAGCTGCTTATATCCTTATTTTTTATATTAAACTGAATTTATTTCTCTTTACTAGTCATAATTATTTATGCCGTAACTATTTGAGCCACATTAATTTTTTCAACTTTTATAGCACAAACTTTAAGATCTGGAACTTTACTTATGCTATCTAGTGTTGTATTTGTAAGATAGTTTGCTGCTCCATCTGCAAAGTGGAAAGGCATAAAGAACACATCTTCATCCACTATATCTGTTATCTTAACAAATGTCTCTATTTCCCCACGTTTTGATGCAACTTTTATTTTCTCATTATCTTCAAATCCAAGTTTTTTAGCCGTTATAGGATTCACTTCTATATACGAATGTGGTGCTTTTTGATTTAATCCTTCTACTCTTCCTGTCATTGTTCTTGTATGATAATGATATAATATTCTTCCATTTACAAGTGTATATGGATATTCTTCACTTAAACCTTCAAAGCTTAATGTGTAATCACATGGTACAAATGTTGCTCTTCCTTTTGCAAATTTACCTACATGTAATACTTTAGTTCCTGGATGGTCTAAACTTGGACATGGCCATTGTAATCCATCATTTTCTATTCTATCATAGTTGATTCCCCCATAAGAAGGAGTAAGTATACTTATTTCATCCATTATTTGACTAGGATTTTCGTATATTTTATCATATCCTAATTTATTCATAACTTCCATAAGTATAACCCAATCAGGTTTTGAGTCTCCTACAGGTTCTATTGCTTTTCTGATTCTTTGAACTCTTCTATCTGTATTTGTAAATGTTCCATCTTTTTCTGCAAATGATGCTGCAGGAAGTACTACATCTGCAAATTCTGCTGTCTCTGTTAAGAATATATCTTGAACAACTAAGAAATCTAATTTTTCAAAAGCTTTTTGTATATGATTTATATCTGGATCTGATATCATTGGATTTTCTCCCATTATATATAGGAACTTAATTTTATCTTCACCAATTTCATGAGTTATCTCTGGAACTGTTAAACCTACATTTCTAGATAATTTAACATTCCATGCTTTTTCAAACTTTTGTACTATTTCTTCATCAGCTACCTTTTGGTACCCTGTAAATACATTAGGAAGTGCTCCCATATCACAAGCACCTTGAACATTATTTTGTCCTCTAAGTGGATTTACACCACCAAACTCTTTACCTAAATTTCCACAAAGTAAAGCTAAGTTTGATACACTCATAACATTATGAGTTCCTTTTGAATGTTGAGTTATACCCATTGAATAGAATATTGCAGCATTTTGAGCCTCAGCATATATTCTAGCAGCTTTTATTATATCTTCTTTGTCTACACCACAAATTTTTGATCCTTCTTCTGGTGTATAGTCTTTTACTAACTCTACTAAAGCTTCATAGTTCTCTGTTCTTTCTTTTATGTAATCTATATCTTGTAGATTCTCAGATATTATTACATTCATCATAGTATTTAAAAGTGCAACATTCGTGCCTGGTTTTATCTGTAAAAATACATCTGCACGATCTGCTAATTCTATTCTTCTAGGGTCCGCTACTACTAACTTGGCACCCTTTGTTACTGCTTGCTTTATCTTTATTCCTATTACAGGATGATTTTCTGTTGTATTTGAACCTATTACAAATATAGAATTTAAATCTTTTACTTCTTCTATGCTATTTGTCATAGCACCACTACCTAATGTAGTTGCAAGCCCTGCAACTGTTGAAGAATGTCAGAGTCGAGCGCAGTGGTCTATGTTATTTGTTCCTATTACTCCTCTTATCATTTTTTGGAATAAGTAGTTTTCTTCATTACTACATCTCGCTGAAGATAGTCCTGCCATTGAATCGCTTCCAAAATCAGTTTTAATTCTATCGTGATTTTGAGCTATATAATCATATGCTTCTTCCCATGTTGCTTCTTCAAATTTTCCATCTCTTTTTATTAATGGTTTTTTCAATCTGTCTTCATGATTTATAAATTTATATCCAAATTTACCTTTTACACATAGTAATCCATCATTAACAGCATTTTCTATAGGTTGACTTCCTACTACTCTATCATCTTTAACTGATAATTCTAATTGGCATCCAACTCCACAGTATGAACAAGTTGTTTTTACTTTTTCCGTATTGTAAAATTCTGCATTTTTAGGAACTAATGCTCCTACTGGACAAACCGACACACAGTTACCACAAGATACACAACTTGAATCATCTAACTTTTCTCTAAAAAATGGTTTTATCTCTGTATGATAACCTCTATCAACTGCATCTATCGCACTTACTTCTTGAAGCTCATCACATACTCTTATACATTTTTTACACAATATGCACTTGTTAGGGTCATAATAATAAAATGGATTGCTGTCGTCAACTGGCAATTTTTTAGGAGTATTTTCATATTTAGGTTTGAAATTATGTAAATATATACTTGAATAATCTTGCAGTTTACAAGAACCTGTTCTTTCACAGGTTGTACACTCTAATGGATGATCTGATATCATAAGTTCTAATATTTCACGTCTTGCATTTCTTACTTTAGGACTGTTTGTTTGTACTTGCATACCTTCTTTTACAAAAGTTGCACAACCTACTTCTAGATTTTTAGAGCCTTTAACTTCTACTACACACATTCTACAAAGACCACTTGGATTTAACCTATCATCATTACAAAAGTTTGGTAACTCTATCCCTATACTCTTGCATGCTGATAATATTGTAGTCCCCTTTTCAACACTTAGTGGCGTGTTGTTTATGGTTACATTTATCACTATGTTCCCCCCTATGATAAGTTTTTATATACTTTTATAATAATAAGCTATATTCAACTATATATACTTTATATACTTTCGTCTTTTAATATGCTTATTCCTTCTTTAATATGATATTTTTCGATAATTTTAATATCAATTGGGAAATTTAAAATTTATTTAGAAAATACATAATCATATTTTTACACTCATTATTTATACAAAAAAAGTGTCTCAAAATGATTTTTAAAAATCATTTTGAGACACCTTCATTTATATAATTTATTGATTTTTGTAATTTATTATATATTTTTATTATTCAAATATAAAGAATAAAGGCTCTCCATATTTATCAACACCATATTCTTTTATCTTTGTTTTCATTTCATCTGACTTGTAGTATTCTGTAAGTTTATTTGTTATATCTTCTTTTTCTTTTGGTAAGTCAGATATTGATACTATACTATATACGTTCTTTAAAGATTCATCAGAATTTATTACTATATCTAAGTCTTTATTTTCTTTTTTAGTTGCTAAGTAAGTTCCTTTGTCTGTTAATGTGTATGCTTGCATTTCATTAGCCATTGTTAATGTTGCACCCATACCTTGTCCTGATTCTTTATAATTTTCAAATTTATTTTCTACCTCAGCTTTTTCCCATAGTGATAATTCTTTTGTATGAGTTCCAGATTCATCTCCTCTAGATACAAAATTTAAGTTATTTTCTTTTATATATTTAAGTGCATCTATTGCATTCATATTTTTCATTTTTGCAGTATGCTCACTATCTTTTGGTCCTACTATCACAAAGTAATTGTACATTATTTCAGTTCTATCATTCCCATATCCTTCTTTTATAAAGTCTTCTTCTTTTTGTTTAGCATGTACAAATAATATATCTGCATCTTTGCTTTTACCTAATTCTAAAGCTTCTCCAGTTCCCTTAGCCACTACCTTTACATCTACATTATTTTCTTTTTCAAAATCAACTAATGTATCTTCTAAAAAACCTGTATCTTCTAAACTTGTTGTTGTAACTAATGTTATCTCTTTTACTGTTTCAGCTTTTGGTTCTTCTTTTTGACTAGTAGAAGAACAAGCTACCATTGTTAACGATAATACCCCCGCTGTTAATAAACTTAAAACTTTATTTTTCATCTTCATATTCCCCAAATTCCCCCTATTTAATTATCTTTTCTTATCTTTATTTTACCAACATATTACATTTAAGTCAACGAAACATATCTATTTTTATCTAAACATAATAAAACATATCTGAAATACAATTATTGCAGATATATTGTTATCTTTTATAGATAGTAATAAGTCAAAGTCTAGATTCTTTAATTTATTATCATTTATAATCCATTTTCATCATTTTTCATATCGTTTAATTTCATTTTTTTATTATAGTTAATATAATTTATAAACAAAAAGGTATTGTAATAATCTACAATACCTTTTAAAACTTAAACTCATCAAAAAATTCTTCAGTTTTATATTCACCTATTAAATTTAAATTTTCCATAAATACTATAAAATCACTTATTCTTTTAGCTTGCATAAAATCATGAGTTATAAGTATTACAGTTTTGCCTTTATCTTTAAGTTGTGTTAGTTTCTTTTCAACCTGTTTTATTGTTTCAAAATCCATGTTTGCCATAGGTTCATCAAACATATTAAATTCCTTATTTAATACTAACGTTCTTATAAATTGTGCTTTTGCTTGCTCTCCACCTGAAAGCTTTCTTATATTTGTATTTAATCTGTTATCTAGTTTAAATTCTTCTATCAATTTTTTCAATTCATCTCTAGATAATAGATTATCATTTTTACTATATTTATATAAATACTCAAAGTTTTCTTTTAATGTACCAGATAGAAAATTTCCTTTTTGTGGATTATAAGCTATATATTTATGTATAACATCCTCACTAAAGCCTTCATCATTTATATCTATACTACCTTTATTAAAATTAATTATATTGTACATTATCTTAACTAATGTACTTTTTCCACTTCCATTATGTCCTAAAATCGAATATATATATCCTTTCTTAAATTCTAATTTATCTATTTTGAGAGGTTTTTGATATTTTATTTCTTTTATCATATTTTCAATAACAATCATCTTATCATTATCTCCTTAAATATTTTTTTGTAGTTTTCTAATTAAAACTGTAGATACTATTGATATTGCAAGAAGTATTGTAGCTATTATTAAAGATTCATCAAAATTACCCATCGATGTTGATAATGAAATGTATGTTGTCATAACTCTTGTTGAACTTTTTATATTTCCTCCAACAAGCATAACTGCCCCTACCTCTGATATTCCTCTTCCAAATATCGCTACTATAACTGTAATCAAATGGTTTCTTATTTCTCTTAAAAACAGCTTTATTGTTTGTTTCTTACTTACTTGAAGTATTTTACAAGTTACTAAAATATCTTCTCCAAATTTATCTAATAAATCTATTATAAGCGTCATAGCCATAGGTATTAATAACATAGTTTGAGCTATTATCATAGCTGTAGGCGTAAATAAAAGATTTAAACTGCCTAGTTGTCCTTTTCTTGATAGTACTAAATACACTAAAAGTCCCATTACCACAGGAGGTGTACTCATAAGCGAATTTATTAACGTTATAAATTGCCTTTTAAATTTAAACTCTTTTAAATATACAATTACACTTGCTATTGATGCTATTGACGCTGCTATTATTGTAGCTGTTATTGTTACTCTCAATGATAATAGTACTATTTGTACTATTTCCATAATCTTAATTTCCATCATTATCCTCTCTCCCCTAGTATATACCCCTATATATTACCATATATAGATATTACTTTATATAAATTTTTATTGTATTACAATTTAATATAATTAATTTTAAATTCAACTTATTTTTATATGATTTGATTTGATAAAATGTTAAAATATACATATATATTAAAGGAGGTATGACATGAATTCAGAATCATCATTAACCCCTGTAGATGTCGCTGATTTATTAAAAATAACAAAAAATACAGTATATGAATTGATTAAAAGAGGGGAATTGCCTTCTTATAAAATAGGTAGAAAGATTAGAATCGATAAAGAAGATGTTGAAAATTATATAAATAATCAAAAATCTACTATAAGTTCTATTGAAAATTATTCTTCAACTAAACATTCAAGTATAAATGTTAATTTTCCATCAAATATAACTGACGAGTTTATAATTTGTGGACATGATACTATTTTAGATATATTATCTCGTCATTTAGAACGACATCCTAAAGGTAATAGAGTTCTTCGCTCTTATCTAGGCAGTTATAATGCTTTATATGAATTATATAACAATAGAGTTTCTATTGCATCAACACATCTTTGGGATCATAAATCTAATGAGTACAATATTCCTTTTGTTAGAAATATGTTACCTGGGATACCATGTGTTATTATAAATTTATGTTATAGATCTCATGGTTTTTATGTACAAAAAGGAAATCCTAAAAATATAAATACTTGGGAGGATTTAAGTAGACCTGATGTTAAATTAATTAATAGAGAAAAAGGTTCTGGTACAAGAATTTTATTAGATGAAAAACTAAATTCATTAAAAATCAATTCTTCTTTAGTTAATGGATATAATAATGAAGAATTTTCTTCTCTTAGTGTAGCTAGCTTTGTTGCACAAGAGGCTGCTGATGTTGCACTTGGTCATGAAAAAATAGCTAACCAAGTCAATCTTATTGATTTTATCCCTTTACAAAAAGAAAGGTATGATTTAGTAATTAAACAAGAAGATTTAAGTAATCCTACTTGTCAAGCCGTTATAGACATCCTCAATTCTAATGCATTTAAGTATGAACTTGAAGGTATTGGTGGGTATGATTTAAGTGATATTGGTAAAATAATTTCATATACATAAATTTAAAGAAGCTGTCTTAAAATCATATATTTTGAGACAGCTCCTTTATTAGCACTAATTAGTAAATTCCACTTCATATTTTATAATTTTACCACTATCTTCTAAGTTATATCCACCTAATTTTCTTATCTTTTCTTTAAATGAATCATCATTTATTGTTTCCAATAAATATTTCATAAAATTAGTTTCTAAAGTTTCAACTTTTATGAGCAAATCATATTCTTCTTCACATATAGGTATAAAGTCTAAATCAAATACTTTAGCTGCAGAATATACTCCTAAACCACAGTCTGCATCATCATTTTGTATAGCCTTTGCAAGAGACATGTGAGTAAATTCTTGTCTTTCGTAACCATTTATCTCACCTTTTTTTATGTTTTCTTTTTGTAATAAATAGTCAAATAAAATTCTAGTACCAGAACCTTTTTGTCTATTTATATATCTAACATTTACTAAATCAGATATACTTTTTATATTAAGGGGATTTCCTTTTCTAACCATAAGCCCTTGTGTTCTTTTTACTAACTTTACAACAGCCATATCTTCATGTATATATTTTCTTATATAGCTTTCATTATAATTTTCACTTTCCGTATCAAATAAATGTATTGGAGCTGTATGACACTCTCCTTTTTTCATTGATAAAATTCCTTGGAAACTTCCTACATGAGTTGAACTTAATTTCACTTTCCCAAAAGATTTTTTGGTTAATTCATCATTTATTAAGTCCATTACTATATCATGACTACCTATTGAAACTATTGTTTTATTTATTTCACATATATCATTTAAAAGCTCCACTTTAATTTTGCTTCCTTCATCTATCCCTTCTACATTTTGAGGAATTCTTATTACCCCATCTGCATTAACAAGACTTGTAACTGTACCTGCACCTCTTTTTATAGGTGTCGCTATGTACTTTCCATCTATATTTCCTATTTTAACTCTTACAAATTCTTCATATTTTAAAGAACTCATTACTCTTTTACTAAGTGTTGCTTCTATATATGGATTTTCTTTGCTTTCTTTATATGTAAGTTTATTTATTACTGGTTTTACTATGTTTTCAAGTACTACCCAAGCCGATACTGGATATCCTGGTATCCCTATTATAGGTTTATTTTGTCCATGTCCAAGTATTGCAGGCTTTCCTGGCTTTATAGCCAATCCGTGAATTAAAACTTGTCCTATTTCATATATTA
Organism: Romboutsia sp.; assembly: GCF_056995035.1. NCBI lineage: Bacteria > Bacillati > Bacillota > Clostridia > Peptostreptococcales > Peptostreptococcaceae > Romboutsia > Romboutsia sp. The sequence goes on from NZ_JBXKIW010000086.1 coordinate 29,648, forward strand.
CGTCATGAGTAAAATCTTCTCTTCCTTGCGAAGAACCTGCATTTATTAAAACCATATCACATTCATTTAATGCATTTAATACACTGTTTTTAATTTTATCATAATTATCTTCAACTATAGGATATATAATTGAAACTGCTCCATATCCAAGTAATAAACCTTCAAATAATCTAGAATTAAATTCTATTATATCTCCTACTTTAGGGGTTTTATGTCTATCTATAAGTTCTGTTCCTGTTGGTATTATACCAACCTTAAATTCTTTAAATACTTTTACATTATCTACCTTTGCACTAATCATAGCAGCTATATCTTGAGATCTTATTTTATGAAAACTTGGTATTATCATTTCTGTTTCTACCACGTCCTCCCCTAAACATCTTATATGTTGCCATGGTATAGCTGGTTTATATATTTTTATATTACCATTTTCTTTTTCTAATAAATCTTCTACCATTATAACAGCATCAAATTCTTTTGGTATAGGGTCCCCTGTATCAACTTCTACATAATCTTCATTTTCTTTTAATGTTATTATATTTTGTTCATTAGCCATAAAAGTAGATTCTGCTTTTATTGCTACACCATCCATTGCAGAACAATTATAAAATGGCGAAGAAAGATTTGCATAAACTGCATCACAGCTCATCCTATTTAAACACTTTTCTATTTCTACATACTCAGTTTCTAGATGTTTTAGATTTTCTATTACTTGTAGGTATTGGTTTAGGCCTTCATCTAATGGTATATTGGTTAAATATTTTCCCATCTTTAATCTCCCTTATCTAAATTTATTTAAGTAATAACAATTTATAATATTATATTTAAAATACATATACCTTAACTAATTGTCCTTTATGTATTCCTTCTAAGTCTCTATCTATTTTTATATATCCATCACAATTCGCAAATTGCTTAATTGTACTTGATTTGGAAAATATAGGTGAACATATTGACTTATCATTTTCATTTTTTATATTTACAGCTAAAAATTCTTCTCTTCCTTTTGCTTTGTGATAATTATATTCAAATTCACAAATCATATATTTATTATTTTTATTTTCAAATAAAGATTTTATATACGGTTTAACTATAGATTCAACTACAAAAGCACATGAAAGTGGATGTCCTGGCAAACCTACTACAAGCTTTTCGTTAACATTTGCTATAATAGTTGGTTTTCCTGGTTTTATAGCTATTCCTTCTATAAGTACTTCACTATTTTCAAAACTTTCTATTGCTTTTAATGTTTCATCTTTTTTACCTACCGAACTTCCTCCTGATATAAGTACTATGTCACACTCATTTATTGCTTTTCCCATTAATTCTATTATTTGTGATAAATTATCTTTTACTGGGGGGTATATTATTGGATTTAAACTTATATTTTTTAACTGACCATATAAAATATATGCATTGATGTCTTTTATCTTCGCTTCTTTTATATTTTCATCTAAGTTAAGTATTTCGTCCCCTGTTGAAATAATTCCAACTACTAAGTCTTTATACACAGATATGTCTTTTCTATTAGCTCCTGCTAGTACTCCTAAGTCTCTTTCATTTATTAAATGTCCTTTTTCATAAAGAACTTCATTTTCCTTTATATCTTCTCCAATTTCAACGATATTTTCGTTAAATGATATTCCTTTTTGAATTAGTACTTCATCATCGTTTAATTTTTCACAATATTCTATCATAACAACACCCTGGGCATTTTGTGGTATCATTGCTCCAGTTGGTACATATACACAGGTTTCTTCCTCTAAAGTTATATCACATAATTTACCCATGTGACTTTCACCTATTAACTTAGTTTGTATAGAATTTGTTTCACTAGCTGAAAATACATCTTTAAAAAGTACTGCATATCCATCTACTAGAGATTTTCTAAAATGAGGTACATTTACTTTAGATTTTATTTCACATGCTAAATATTTATTTAAACTATCTACTAAGCTTACTTTTTCAGTTTTTAAGTTTTTAGTAAATGTTTCTTTCATTGTGTTTAATGCTTCTTCTACACTTACTACGTCAAATAATTTCATACATCTCCTCCTAATTTTTTCCATATCATTATTTTGATAATCATAATCTTCTACAAAATTGCTTAAATCTATCATCTCTGTATCAAAGATTTTTATGTACGTATTTATGCCTTGTGCTAATGTTATACTCTACATTTCATAAAAATCAGACCATTTTTTTATATTTACTTTATATTCACCTATCACTTCTTATAATTCAACATTTTTCTTATAAATCCTCTTTAATAAATATATTTTACTTTAATTTAAATGCTTAATGTTTACTTTCAAATAAAAAAACACTCCCATAAAGGTAGATTCTCATATCTAACTTTATAGGAGTATTTTTATTTTTTAGATTTTTTATATACACTCTTATCTATATATTCTTTTTTTATTACATTTCCATTAGAATCTTTATAAAGTCTATATGTTTTAGCAGCATCTAAACCATCTTCTTTAAAAGTATCTACTATTATATCTATATTTTTCCTATCTGATTCATTACCATATATTCTAGATGTAACTGTTCCATTTCCTACTACATTTTTTATATATACAGGATTAGAATATGGATTTTCAAATCTAAAATCTGTTCCACCATCATTTACCATAGCATCTCTTCCTAAAGGAACATAACTTGATGCTAAGGAATGATTAGTTACTGCAGTTAGTTGCATCCCTGAAATTAAAACTGAGTTGTATAAAGTTGTAGATACTTGGCAAACTCCCCCACCAACTGCATCTTCTAATTTTCCATTTACTATAACTGGTGCATCTTTATATCCATTTGCTTTATTTCTAAAACCCGACAAATTATTATATGAAAACTCTTCACCTGGCATTAATACTATATCGCTAGTTCTACTTGCTGCTATTTTTATATTATTTACTCTACTTGCTGCATTTGTAGAAAATTTAGTAGTAAACTGAGCAAGTAAAGTATTTACACTTTTAGCATCTTCTGTTTTTATATATGGCTTTTTTACATTAACTTTTAGCCCTATTTCATTGTATTCTTTATTTTTAATATTATTTATTATACTTTCTTTAGTAGATGCTATATCTAATTCTTTTCCAGTGCTGGACGGATTAGTACTTATCCCTCCTGAGCTTGATACATAAATTTTCGCATTTATCATGTCTACATTTATTTCATTTGACATCTTTTGTATAGATTCACTCAGTTTAGCTTCATCATAAGAAGATTTAAGTTGTATATCTTTCTTATTACTTTTAAGATGGAAATATCTTTTAATATTCTCAAAGTACTCATCTGTTTTTGTGTAATTGTAAGCTTCTTCTACTGATTCTTCTACATTGTACTTTAAATCTATATCTGTTGGTAATATTTCATGTTTCTTACCTTCATATGAAAGGTATATACTCTTGGGGCTCTGGCTACTTACCACTGCTTCTATAGCCTTTTCTTTTGTCATTTGCGAAACATCTACATTCTCTATAAATATATTTTTAGCTATATTATTGTTATATATATATGTTTGATTAAAATGATCAATTATAATTCCTAAAACAAAAACTACAACTATAGCACAAATGATACTGTTCCCTTTTTTATTTTTATTTAAATTTTCAACTCTAATTGGCTTCTTTGTATCACTATTTTTATTTGACATTTGTTTACTCATTACCCACCTCATTTTTAAGACTATCTAGATTATATTTTATTAATTTCCTTTAAACAAGATTTATGTATAATATGTAACTTTATTGTTACATATTATCGTAAATTAACTATTACTGGGTAATGGTCTGAATATTGAACTAAATCTACCGTGTAATTATCTATCGATATTAGCTTATCTACAAATATATAATCTATCCTGGCATCGCTTTTTTCAAAGGTACATGATTTATATTTATTGGTACAAACTGCACTATCATGAAAAGCATTTATATTTATATTCTTTTCATTCATATCTCCACATATTAGATTTCTACCAACTAGTCTATGCGTATAGTCTAGTATTTCACTTATTTGTTTTTTTCTCTCACTATTATCTAAACCTAGATGAGTATTAATAACATTTATTTTTCCACAATCAGAAAATATGTTTGTATATAAAAAACCTCTTTGTTCTTTTTCACTAGTCAAGAAAATATGACTATGATTTTCAATTTTAGATTTAGCAAATGTACAGATACCATACATAATATTAGGTTTATTTATATTTGCTGCAAATACTCCATCCATTTTTAAATATAATTTTAGTTTTGCAAATTGATGATATAGGACTTCCTGTAAACAAATAACATCACAGTCTAGTTCTTTTAAATATTTACTTATTTTTCTTAATGTAAATTTATTATTACTATCCATTCCTTTATGAATGTTATATGTTACTATTTTCATATTCATTACCCTCCAAAATAATCAAGTATTTTATTTCTATATTAAAAAACCTAGCTTAGGATATAATTACTTTACCAAGCTAGGTTTTTTCTAAAGATTTTCTATTATATTTATACATTTATTAATGTTTTATCTCCTTTTTTATTCTTATAAACTTTCCTTGATTCACAACAAATACAAATCCCATCTTTCTATATATTTCATCTAATTCGCTTAAAGTTACTTCCCCGTTCTTTAAGTTAGCTAAAGTTATTTCTTGTACTTTTCTTGTTGTAATCATCATTAGTTACCACTCCTTTTAAAATCGTTTATACTTTATTATATTTTCTATTTATTAGAATTATTACTCATTTATTATTTTTTTAATATAATTTCAATGTAATTTTAATATAAATTTTTCAAACAATCGTTCCTTAACTTCATTATACTTCAAACAGTCGTTCGCTTCAATAGTAAAAATTAATTTTTATAGTTTTGTATTATATAAATATTT
>NZ_JBXKIW010000087.1:0-4865 GCF_056995035.1 Romboutsia sp.
ATGAACCAACAGCAGGACTTGATCCTCAAGAAAGAACTAGATTTAGAAATCTATTATCTCAAATAGGCAAGGAAACTATAGTTATACTTTCAACTCACATAATATCAGATATAGAGTCTATAGCTAAGGAAACTATTATGGTAAAGGATGGAAAATTACTTTTACAAGGAAATCATAGAGAAATATTAGATGGAATGAGAGGAAAAGTATTTAGCATAAAGACTTCAAATGAAACTGAAGTTTTAGATATACAAAGACAATACAAGGTAATAAATATACAAAGAGGTGTGGACAATATAGAACTTAGATTGATAAGTGATGTTATGCCAAAGCATGAAAATGTGAAAATGATAGAACCAAGATTTGAAGATGTGTATATGTTCTACTTTGATTTAGAAGATGCTAGGGAGGTGTAATTATGGGTTCAGTTATAAAATTAGAATTAAAAAAAATATTAAGTAAAAAAAGTATTCTTATAACTTGGGTATTGGCATTACTTTTAGCTAAAATTTGTGTAAGACCATTTTCATTAACTGAAACTTATGCAGATATATTTAGTAAATATTATGGTTTAGCACCTTTAATGGGAATAACTATATTTATGATATTTGCAGGAAGTTATGTAGTGGAATATAGTTCAAATATGGATGAACTTATAAAAACAACTAAGAACGGAAGAAAACAATTAGTATTAGCTAAGAGTATTGCGAATGGTATATCTGCAAGTTTAATAAATGTTTCTATATTATTAGTAATGGTATCAACTGCTTTTTCTAAATTTAAATTTGATGGATTAGATACTCCAATTAAAAACTTATGGTACTTTGGAAATAGCCAATCAAATATAACTGTTATGCAAATGCTTATTATAATGACGATAACTATAATAGCTGGATCATTCTTATTTGCACAATTAGGATTATTTTTATCATCTATAAGCAAAAAAGCTGTAATGCCTTTCTTTGTAGGTGGAATTATAATGGGATTACCATATTTCTCTGAGGTTTATGGAATAAGCCAATTCTTACCTAAAAAAATAGTAGTACTTACTCCTTTATGGGGAATGTATAGTTGTCAAATATTAAGATTTAAAGCACCAAATTATGCATTTTTAGTATTTGGGTTAGTTACTGTAATAGGAAGTATAGTACTTTACAATCTTACATTAAATGCATTTTCAAAAGAAAGATAAAGGACAGGTGAGCTATGATACGTTGGGAGTTAAAAAAAATTATAAAAAGTAAATCTTCAATAGCAATCTCATTAATTTTTGCTTTGTTAATTTTAAGTGCGAGTTTTATGAAGCCTACTTTAGAAACAGAAAATTCGCATATAGATGAAAAAGGAAATTATATACAAGACAATAGGGATAAGATTGTAATTGCAAATGAAAAGCTAGATGAAAAAGTTAATTCACTAAAATATATAAGCAACAAAGAAAATATAAACTCAAAAGATGAAATTACTAAAAAAATAGGAGTTATGGCTGAGGAAAAATTAAAAGCCGATAATGGAGATAAATATCAAGACATAAGTTTTTACAAAGTATTTAATTATAGAGCAAACAATATGATATCTTCTTTCCTAATGACTGCTATAATTGTAATAATATTTTCTAATATATATACAGATGAAAAATTATCAAATGTAGATTCTGTAATATTATCTTCAAAAAATAAAAATAAAGTTTTATATTCTAAGTTATTATTATCAATAATTATGCCGATATTAATATATTTAGCATATATAATAATTATATGTTTTATAACAACTACTCAGTATGGAAGCCCAATCAATGGAACTTTACAAGCATATAGAATATCAGATGTGCCTTTTATGTTAAAAAATTCAATTAGCATAAATCAATATACAATAATAAATATAGTAACTATGATGATAATATTTACTACTATTTCAGTATTTTCAAGCTTAGCTTCATTTGTAGCTAATAACTCAGTAGGGGCTGTTGCAGGTAGTACGGTAGTTATTATATTAGGAAAAGTTTTAACTTTAATTAAATTTTTACCAAAATCAATATTACTAATTTTAAGCTCTGCAAATTACGTCGATATTTTTCAGTATCCACAAGAATTTATAGGAATCTATAAAGGTAGTATAAATATACTTGGAAAATCTATAGATACTATCGTGTTAAATTATGGATATTTAACAAGTATGCTAATCATAGGGATATTAGCTACTATATATATATTTAAAAGAGTATTAGATAAATAAAATAGGAAATAAGCTATCGAAAATATCAGTATACTCCATATTAATATATTATTAATATGGAGTATACTGATATTTTAAGGTAGCTTTATTTTTATATTTAAATTTATAGTTATTACAAAAATAAGTTTTTGGTATAATGATTATATTAATAATAATGGAGGTACAATATGGAAACGCTTATAAAAGAAAAGAAGATATTAATAATAGATGATGAAAAAGACATACTAAATCTTTTGGTAACTGTACTTAAAAAAGAAGGATTTAAAAATATATTTACAGCAGAAACTGGAAATAAAGGCCTTGATATATTTAAAAGTGAAAGTATAGATATAATATTATTAGATATAATGTTACCAGACAAAGAAGGGTATGATGTATGTAAAGAAATAAGACAAATATCTCAAGTACCAATATTATTTTTATCAGCAAAAACAGAAGAAATGGATAGGATATTAGGACTCGCACTTGGTGCAGATGACTATATAACAAAGCCGTTCAGCCCCAAGGAAGTAGCTTTAAGAGTTAAAATAAATTTAAGAAGAAATATTATGCTAAACAATTATAAAGAAGAAACTAAAGAAAGATTTGTATTTGGACCTTTTGAAATAGATGAAGAAAAGGTTGAGGTTAGAAAAAATGGTGAGATCTTAGAACTTAAACCTAAAGAGTTTAAAATGTTTTTATATATGGCAAATCATTTAGAGCATATAATAAGCAAAGAAAGATTTTGTGATGAAGTTTGGGGAGAAGACTTTATAGGATTTGATAATACTATAATGGTACATATAAGAAGATTAAGAGAAAAAATAGAGGACAAACCTTCAAATCCAAAGTATATTAAAAATATAAAAGGACTTGGATACAAGCTAACTGTAAAGGAAGATTAATATGAAATGGAAGATAACATTTAAGTATGTACTGAATATAATTTTAGTAGTAATGATAGTTACCATATTGAATATACTAGGTTTCTTAATGCTTATGATGAGTGGGATGCAACCTAATCATGAACAAAGAGAAGAAACATTTGCTAGGTTATTTGAGCAATATATATTTAAAACTGATGGAAATATATATGTAAATAAAGATGGAAGAAAAATATTAGAAGAAAAAGATTTATGGATACAAATATTAGATGAAAATGTAAAAGAAGTGTATAGGTATAAGGCACCAGAATATTTAGCTGAAAAATATACTCCTATGGATATTGTAAATGGATATAAATATGCTGGAGGATTGAATAATGGGGGATCAGATAGTGTTCTCATTTCATCTAAAAAAATAGGAAATGTAGAGTATACATATATGATTGGATTTCCAAAGGAGCATATAGAAAAATATATAATTATGTATAACTCAAGATATCTAATTAATTCATTAGGTAAAGTTATAATGATTACTATAGTTATAGATTTACTTATAGCTTTAATGTTTGGATACATATTTAGCAGAAGACTTACGAAGCCTATGAAATTAATAATAGATGGAGTAGAGAATTTAGAACAAGGAAAGTATGATATTTATTATAGAGAAAAGAGTATATATAGACCTGTATATAAAAAATTAAATAGACTATCAGACACCCTAAAAAGTAATGAAATCGAAAGAATTAAAATAGATAAGATGAAACAAGAATGGATAGCTAATATAACTCATGATATAAAAACACCGCTATCTTCTATAAAGGGGTATGCTGAGTTGTTAAGTGATGATTATGATTTTGATAGAGATGAAATTAAAGATTATGGTAATATTATAAATAAAAAATCGGAGTATATTAAAGAATTGGTGGATGATTTGAATTTAACTATGAAACTTAAAAATAGCGCTAATGTGCTAAATAAAAAAGAAGATAATATAGTTAGAGTAGTTAAAGATTCTATTATAGAGATATTAAATGATCCAAAATATTCGCAAAGAAATATAGAGTTTATAAGTAAGAGTGATGTTATAAATAAGGACACTGATATAACACTTATAAAAAGAGTTATAAATAATCTTATATATAATGCACTTATTCATAATGATGAAAATATTAGTGTTGAAGTTGAGATAATAAATGATAAAAAAACAACTATATATGTAAGAGATAATGGTAAAGGAATAAAGAAAGAAGATTTAGAAAAGATATTTGATAGATATTACAGAGGGACTAATACGGGAGAGGTACACAAAGGCTCTGGACTTGGTATGGCTATTGCAAAGGAAATAGTAAATGCTCATGATGGAGATATTAGCGTTAGTAGTGAAATAGGTGTTGGAACAGTGGTTAAGATAGTATTATAAAATAAAGTAATTCTATAGCAATGCATCACTTTGCCTTAAATCAATAAACCTATTTAATGCAATGAATTATAATAAAGTGAGATTAATTGTAAAGTGGTGTATTACTATATCAACATATTTTAAAAACATATCCATAAAAAAATTAAAAAAGTGTTGACGATATTAATTTAAGATGGTATAGTTATACTTGTCCTTAAGAAAAGGGCAAAAATAAAAGTTAAAAATGAACTTTGAAAATTAAACAGTAGGTTAATTTATAGAATTTGAAACAACCAAACATAAAGCCAGATATATAACAGTATCTGAGCCCTAGATAAACTTTTATTTGAGAGTTTGATCCTGGC
>NZ_JBXKIW010000088.1:0-6474 GCF_056995035.1 Romboutsia sp.
AAAAACAACTAGCTATAGCTACTTGTAACAGTTTCAAGAGCATAAACGATGATAATGAATTAGTGTATAAAGAAATTAAGAAAAATATAAATAAAGACTTAGTGCAAATAGATAATGTAGAGGTTAATTATACATCTGCAGAAGAATGCAATAACTTTATAGCAGTAGCAGGAGCAGAGCTTATAAATCAATATGGAAACATAAACCACATTGAAACTAAAGAAAATCCAGTTCCAGAGGAGCTTAAACAAGGCATTGTAAGTTTAGGACCTATAAAATATAAAGATAGTAAAGACAAAGTATATCTAAATAATGATAAAGACTTACAATCACTTCCTCATGTAGTTATGGGAGGTAGTAGAAGCGGTAAAACAACTGCAACGATAAATATGTGTAAAAATAAGATTGATGCAGGTGAGGGGCTTATAATACCTGACTTTATTAAAAATACAGAATTTGCAGATGCGATAAGATATATTACTCCTCCTGATAGACTTATAGATATAGATTTATCTGTATTTAAATGCATTCAGGCTATGACTTATAATGAACTTAAAATAAGTCCAGATATGAAAGCGTATGAGATTTCTAAAATATCTAGGAGAAAAACAAGTAATATACTTGAATTAATTAATATAATGAACAGTGATGATAAGCAATTAGCACCTAAAATGCGAAAATATTTAGGTGCTGCAGCTAGAGTTGCTTTCTGTTTTAATTCTTCTAGCATGAAAGATATCCTAAGAATATTACAACTCCACACAGTTAGACATGAGTTTATAAATAACTTAAGTAAAGAACTAAAAGAGTTGTTAGAGGATAGTATAATATCTTTGAAGGAACTAGATGATCGGAGCAAAGAAACTAAAGATAATCCATCAATTGTATGTGGAACTAAAGACAATAAGATAGAAGGAATAATAGACAGAATAGATCTCTTTAGAGAAAATGATGTAATAGATGCTATGTTTTCAAAAGATCCTACAGATAATATAGATTTTGTAAAAGCAATGGATGAAGGAAAGGTTGTTATTATAAGAATGAGAGATAAAGATTTTGACGATGAAGCATCAAAGGATGTTTTAACAACATTCTTTATTCAAAAAATATGGTTAGCTACTAAAATAAGAGGTGGTATGTATAAATACCCAAGCCGAGTTACTGTTGTAATTGATGAAATATTCCAAGTTCCTACAGCTCAAAAAATATTAACTAAAACATTTTTACAAAGTGCTAAATTCGGATTAAAATATGTTCTTACACTTCATAATTTAGAGGGTCTATCTAAAGAAGCTTTAGCATCACTTAAAGGAGCTAATACTACTTATACTTTAATAAGTGGAGTAGATAAGAAAGCATTTCAAGCCTTGGAAGAGGAATTTTCAGTTCATGGTTATTGTATAGATGATTTACTTAACTTAAAAAGATTTACTGCTCTTCATCTAATAAAGTCTGCTGATGGATATAAAGCGTTAATAACAAACCTTCCACCGGAACTTAAAATTAACATTGAGAACGAAATAAAACAAAATATAGCATAAAAATAGGAGAGATTACACTCTCCTATTAATTTTGATACATATTTATAAATGGGTATACCCTGCCTAGGTTGCTAAGGCTAACATAACCACTTCACTCATATTCCGTCAAGCTCACTGCGTTTCACTTGCTACATATTCGCTATGCATGTTATAGCATATGCAAAGCATATAGTAAAAGTTGCATGTCCTTCCATAAAAATTAAATTTTACATAATTTAGTATATTAAATTGTAGCAGTCATTTAACTGTTTCTATATACTAATTAAGACTTTAAATGTACTCTGATATAATTAATCCAATCATCAATCCTAGGGATAAAATCATCAATCGCCCCTTCAATTGATTCAAAATCATATAAGTTGAGTAGTATTTGCATGTGATATTTTCTTCCTTGAAGCTTTATCCTACCTATAGGGGAACCTGAATAATAAACACTTAATTCTCCATTATACATTCTTGTTAAGCTAATTTTAATATTTTCTTTAGATGTTAAATTTAGATGTAAATAGTTAAAGAATTCTTTTTCTAAATCATTTACATCAAAAAGTTTAGACGGATTAGTTGTATTATATTTTATTGGATAATTAAATCCTGAAAAGTCTAAAATAGGTTGTATTTCATTACATGAATTATACTTTGTTGTTTTATGATTTTTAGTATTCTTAAAAAAATCAAATATTCCCATAATAAATTATCTCCTTATTACTTAAAATTTTTAGTATCACCTTTAATTGTAGCTAAGAATATTAGCTAGTACAACATAATAAATTAAGGGACTAGATTTTACTCTAGCCCCTTTGTGGATAACTTGTGGATAAATTAGTTTTTAAATACTAAACTGACATTAAACTGACATTTATTAAGATAAAACGTGTATAGTTATTTAAATTTCAACGTTTATTTTGCTTTAAAAGAACTCTTAAGAGGAACTACTCGGTTAAACACTAATTTTTCTTCTGTTGTGTGTTTACCATCAATACTAAAGAATCCATTTCTTACGAATTGGAACTTATCTAAAGATTTTGCATCTTTAAGTTGAGTAGGTTCAGTAAAACCTTGTACTATCTCTATTGAATTAGGGTTTATTTGTTCTAAGAAGTGCTTTCCTTCGTTTTCAGGAGCATCATCAAGTATTAATGGCTCATACAATCTGAATTCGCAAGGAAGGGCAGTTTTAGCTTCAACCCAATGTATAGTTGCTTTTACTTTACGAGCAGTAAATCCTGAACCACTCTTTGTTTCAGAGTCATAAGTACAGTGAACTTCAACTACGTTTCCGTTTTCATCTTTTATAACATCATTACATTTAACAAAATAAGCACCTTTTAAACGAACTTCATTTCCAGGGAATAATCTGAAGTATTTATTTACAGGTTCCTCCATGAAGTCATCTTGTTCTATGTATAATTCTCTACCAAATGGTACTAATCTAGTTCCTTTAGTTTCATCTTTTGCATTATTTTCTAATTCTATCATTTCAATTTCATTCTCAGGGTAGTTTGTTATAACTAACTTAAGTGGCTTTACAACAGCCATAGCAAGAGGAGCTTTTACTTGTAAATCTTCTCTTACGAAGAAGTCTAACATTTGACTATCTACTTTAGAATCAGCTTTGGCTACACCTATTTCACGACAGAAGTTACGTATAGCTTCGGATGTATATCCTCTACGTCTAAATCCAGATATAGTAGGCATACGAGGATCATCCCATCCATCAGCTATACCTTCATCAACAAGTTCCTTTAATTTTCTTTTACTCATAACAGTGTTTGTAAGATTAAGTCTTGCGAACTCTATTTGTCTTGGAATACATTCCATTTCACATTCTCTAACGAACCAATCATAAAGTGGTCTTTGGTCAGCAAACTCAAGAGTGCATATAGAGTGAGTTATACCTTCTATAGCATCTTCTAGAGGATGAGCAAAGGCATACATAGGGTATACACACCACTTATCACCTGTATTGTGATGAGTTGAGTGAGCTATTCTATATATTATTGGATCTCTAAAGTTAATATTAGGAGAAGACATATCAATTTTCGCTCTTAAAACTTTTTCTCCATCTTTAAATTCTCCGTTTTTCATTTTTTCAAATAACTCTAAGTTTTCTTCGATAGATCTATTTCTATATGGACTATCTTTACCAGGCTCTATTAAAGTACCACGATATTCTCTTATTTCATCTTGAGTTAATTCACATACATAAGCTTTACCTTTTTTTATTAAAAGTATAGCTCTGTTATACATTTCATCAAAGTAATCTGATGCAAAGTATAGGTTATTCCAATCAAATCCTAACCACTTTACATCTTCTTTTATAGAATTTACATATTCTACATCTTCTTTAACAGGGTTTGTATCATCAAATCTTAAGTTAACCTTACCTTTAAACTCTTGAGCTAAACCGAAGTTAAGACAAATACTTTTGGCATGACCGATATGTAAGTATCCATTTGGTTCAGGTGGAAAACGAGTTATGATACTGTCATGCTTTCCTGTATCTAAATCATTTATAATAATATTTTTTATAAAGTTAGATGAATTATTTTCATTTGACATATATAATACCTCTCAATTAATTAAATTTTTCTGTATAGCATATTCTTTATAACATATAAAGATACTATAATCCATACTATTAATTTTAATCTAATATTGGAAAAAAATAAAGATATAATTATTTAAAAATAAAATATTAGCAAAAATTATATATTTATCAGTATTATACAAACTCCTAGATTTTATAATGATAACTAGCAAAAATATAATTAGAAATTAATAATATTTAATAAATACATTACTAATAATAGGTATATAATTAAATTAGCGATATTTTAAAGAGGTGATTTTATGACAAAGATTTCAAAGATAATGACAAGTATTATTATTATTTTAGGAGTAACGTTATCTGGTATATATTATGCTTTAATGCCAAGTGAAAAAATTGATATAGTAGAAGGTAGACTTATAACTAGTGAAGAATTATTAACGGGTTCTTTTATAGATCATGTAGAAGTACTTAAAAATCCACTTAGATTACAAGGGAAAATATCTATGTCAGGCGAAGCGTTTAAAAATGTCGTTTATACAGTAATGACAGAATATAATATAGAAGATTTCAAAAATGTTTATATAGACGTAAATAACAATGCTATAAGGGTTATTTCTCCTTATAAAATACTAGGATTTATAGATAGTCAGATAGAGGCTGACTTAAACCCTAGTGTAGTTGATAATAATTTAAATATTAAATTAACACATTTTAAATTAGGAAAAATAAAAATAAATAATAAAACTGTAAGTAAAAAGCTACAAGCTTACCAAAAATATATGCCATTTGTAGTACAAGATAATATTATAATAGTAGATAAAAAATACACTTATCCAATGACACTTAATGACGTAAATATAAAAGAAAAAGATATTATACTAGATTTACAATTAGAAGTTAATAATCTTATAGATTTTATATCAAAATATAATGTTAATGTAAAACAACAATAGAGAACAAATGACATAAATTTAGGAGAAGTTAGTTATGGAACAAGTATTATATTCATTAGCAGATTATAAGATATTAGCTATTATAGCAGCATTTATAATAATAGCAGTAGAAACTTTTCTACCTGTACTACCACTACTTGCAATAGTAGTTGCTAATGCTTTTGTGCTTGGCATGTGGATGGGATTTTTAGTATCTTGGATAGGGTCTAGTGCTGCTTCGGTATTACTTTATTATTTGGCTAATAAATTTTCAAAATCGCCGTTTTTCAAACGATATCAAGATAGTGAAAAATTAAATAAAATAATAAGATGGATAAAAAAACAAGGATTTAATAGTATATTTATATCTTATGCATGTCCATTTATTCCAGATTTTTTAATAACAGTAGCATCTGGATTTAGTGGATTAGATTTAAAGACATTTGTATCAGGTATGGTGTGTGGGAAATTTGTAATGTTTTTACTTATAAGTTATGTGGGGGAGGATATTAATCACTTTTTTTCTCAGCCAATAAAAATCGTGGTTTTTTCATTAGCAATATTAGCATCTTGGATAGTAGGACAGCATATAAATAATAAGATTCATAAATAGGACAGCATATAAATAATAAGATTCATAAAGTAGAAGTTAAAAATAAAAATATAAAAAAATTAATTTTATTATTTGAAATATATTAAATTATGTGCTAAAATATTCTAGTTGTACCTAATTAGGTTTTTAAATTAAGGGGGAGAAAATATGAAAAAGATATATATAGTAACAACGTATACTGGAACCGTATTATCTTATCTTATAAGAAATATAAGCAAAACCCCATACGCGCACGTATCAATAGCTTTAAATCCAGAATTAAAGCCAATGTATTCATTTGGAAGATTAAATCCTAAAACTCCTCTTTTTGCAGGGTTTGTGGAAGAAAATATAAATGAAGGATTGTATGCTATCAGGAAAAATACTATGTGTAGGGTGTACTCATTAGATGTTACAGACTTACAATATGAAAAAATATATGAAAATATAATGGAAGTTAGTAAAAATAGAAATGAATATGATTATGATGTCAAAGCACTGATATATTTAACTGTAGATAGACCCAGAGAAAAAGAATATAAATATGTATGTTCTCATTTTGTGGCAGACATGTTACAAAAAAGTGGAGTTGAAATTATAAATAAACCTTCATATGAGACAATTCCTAATGATTTTTATAATTTAGGATGTCTTACATTAGAATACGAAGGTTTATTATCAAAATATACTACACGAGAACCATTATATGTAGGAAATGTAGTAAACACAGTAAATGCATAAGAAAATACCTCTTATTTAAATAAGAGGTATTTTGTTTTTGTAAATATATGGATATAATGATAGTAATAACTATTTAGATTGGAAGGGGTATTAAATGAAAAAATTTATTCAAACATA
>NZ_JBXKIW010000089.1:0-30993 GCF_056995035.1 Romboutsia sp.
ATCTACAAGTTTATTTTCTATTAAAAACTGTGCTTGTTTATCACTTCTAACTAATCCCATTACTCTACCTTTTTTACCTGCTTTTTTCTTAGCTTCATAGCAACATAACATACCAGACTTACCAGCAGCACCTAATACAAGTACACTATCATTTTCTTTGACTAACTTTTGAGTTTGAGCAGGAGCACCAGCAACATCAAGAGCCGCTAAAGCTAAGTTTTCTTCCATATCAGTTGGTAATTTTGCATATATTCCACTTTCAAATAATATAGCTTTTCCTTTTATTTCAACTCTATCTATATCTGGTTTTATATCTATTATTTCTTCTATTTTTAGAGGTGTTAAAGATAGTGAAACTAATGTTGCTATCTTATCTCCAACTTTTAAATCTATATTATCTACTAAATCGCATCCTATTTTTTCAATAGTTCCTATTAACATTCCACCAGAACCTGTAACAGGATTTTGCATTTTCCCTTTTTCCTCAACTATTTCTAGTATTCTGCACTTTATTTTTTCTATATCATGATTACACTCTTCTTCTATTTGTGTAAAACTAGCAGAATCTATATTTAAGGCACTAACATCTATTAACACCTCATTATCGTATATTTCCATGTCATTATTAACCTTGATTGCTGGTTGTGGTAATACATTTTCATTTATAACCCTATGAGTCCCGTATTTGCATCCTTTCATAAACATCCCCCTATATATAATATTTAAATTTCTAATTATCCTAACTTAATAAATCCAGCATCACCTAACCCTAATATTTCACGTGCTTCACTAGGTGTTGCTATTTCTCTTTGAAGTTCCTTAGCTATCCTTACTGCCTTTTGAACTAACTCTCCATTTGAAGTAGCAAGTACTCCTTTTTTCATATATACATTATCTTCAAATCCAACTCTTACATGGCCACCTAGCAATATACTTAGAGCTATCATTTCAAATTGAGCTTTCCCTACACCACTTACAGTAAAGGTAGCATCTGAAGGTATACTTTCTCTCATAAATATTAAATCTCTATAAGTTGCACTTATACCTCCATTAACTCCCATAACAAAGTTAAAATGCATATTATCTTTTATAAAGCCTTTTTTATTTAACCTTAAAGCCATGTCTACCATGCCTTTATCAAATACTTCTATTTCTGGCTTAACTCCTAGTTGTATCATTTTCTTACCAAACTCTTTTATAGTATTTTCAGTGTTTACAAATATATCATCTCCACCAAAGTTACAAGTTCCACAATCTAGAGTTGCCATTTCAGGAGCTAAATTTACTGGCTGTATTCTTTCCTCATTGCTCATTCCCACAGCTCCACCAGTTGAAGGTTGGACTATAACATCTGGGCAAGCTATTTTTATAGCATCCATACATTCTCTAAATCTATTTATATCTTGAGTAGGAGTACCATCATCACTTCTTACATGAAGATGTATTATTGATGCTCCTGCATCATATGCTGATTTTGCTTCTTTTACTATTTCTTCTACTGTATATGGTACGCTAGGATTATGTTCTTTAGTTACCTCAGCACCACATATTGCAGCAGTTATTATTAATTTTTCCATATTAAAGCCTCCCTTTTAAAATCTTTGCTTATCTTTAGGCACTACACAAGTTCCACTAGCTTTACATACTACTATTGGCTTTAATAAAATTTCTGCTGCTGATTCATTTATATCAGTTCTTGGAACTATAACTTTTCTAGCTTCAAATACCATTTTTCTTGAACTATTTCCAAATGCAACTATTTCACCAACTGCTTCTATGTAATCTCCTGCATAAACTGGAGCTAAAAATTCTATATCATCATAAGCTTTAAATAAGCCTTCATCTCCATCATGTTTTATTAATAATTCAGTAGCAACATCTCCAAATAATTGAAGCATCTTAGCCCCATCTACTAAATTACCACCATAGTGAGCATCATGACTTCCCATTCTAACTCTTATCATAGCTTTCATTTTAAATCCCCCTTATATATTGATTTGATTAAGCTAAGATTAATAGCTTAATCAAATCTTAGTTATAATTTTTATTTATTTTTTAATTCTTCTATTAAGTTTTTGATGACCTTATTAACATCTCCTACTATAGAAACATCTGCTACTTCAAATATTGGAGCTTCTGGATTTTTATTTATAGCAATTATAAATTCAGACTCTTCCATTCCAGCTAAATGTTGTATAGCACCAGATATACCACAAGCAAGATAAAGATCTGGTCTTACAGTTTTACCAGTTTGACCTACTTGTCTACCCTTATCTACCCATCCAGCATCTACAACAGCACGAGATGAACTCACTTGGGCACCTAACAAGTCTGCTAATTCATATAATGCATCCATATTTTCCTTAGAACCTATACCACGTCCTGCTGATATAAGTATTTTTGCATCTTCTATATTAATTTTCTTTATATTTTCACTTACATATTTTAGTATTTCTATATTTCTATCACTTTCTTCAAATGCTACTTTTAGATTTTCTATCTCACCATTTAAAGAAGTGTTTTTTTCTAATTTTTTCATAACTCCTGGTCTTACAGTACTCATTTGTGGTCTATGATCTGGACATATTATAGTAGCCATTATATTTCCACCAAATGCAGGTCTAGTCATAAGTAGACCTTTAGTTTCTTCATCTATTTCTAAAGATGTACAATCTGCTGTAAGTCCTGTATGTAGGGTAGCACTAACTCTTGGTGCTAAATCTCTACCTATAGTAGTTGCACCAATTAGCACTATTTGAGGATCTTTTTTATTTATAACTTCACAAAGTGCTTTAGTATAAGTATTTGTTATGTAAAGATCTAGATTTTCATCATCCACGCAAATCACTTCATCCGCCCCAAAGTGTATAAGCTCATCACATAAATGATTTACTTTATATCCTAGTAAAACTGCACTTACTTTATCATCTAATTTATCTGCTAATTCTTTTCCTTTTCCTAATAACTCCAAAGAAACTTTTTCAATAACAGCATTTCTTTGTTCTATAAAAATCATTACACTCATTCTTTTTACCTCCTATACTTGCTACTTCTTAAGCAATGTGTTGGCTAACTACTTAGTTATTATAAATTTTTCTTTAAGAGCATCTAGTATTATAGATGCACCTTGCTTTTCATCTACATCATGAATCTTACCAGCAGTTTTAGCTCCCTTAGTAAAAGACTTCTTAACTTTAGTTGGAGAACCTTTAAGACCTATATCATCTAAACAAACATCTATATCTTTTAAATTCCAAGTTTCTATCATATCTTCATTAAAACAGTCGTAAATTCCAGAAACTCTCATGTATCTCGGACTATTCATTTCTTTTAAAGTAGTTATAAGTAGTGGCATCTTTGCTTTTATAACTTGATAACCATCTTCAAAAGCTCTATTTACAATCACACTATCATCTTTTACTTCTAACTTTTCTACATAAGTTATAGAAGGTATATCAAGGTGCTTAGCTATTTGAGGACCAACTTGTGCAGTATCTCCATCTATTGCCTGTCTTCCTGCTATTATTAAATCATAGTCTAGCTTTTTAATAGCACCTGCTATAGTAGAAGAAGTAGCTAAAGTATCAGCTCCTGCAAAAGCTCTATCAGTAAGAAGTATTGCTTTATCCGCACCCATAGCTAAAGCTTCTTTTAAAGCATTTTTAGCTTGAGGTGGTCCCATAGTTAAAACAGTAACCGTCGCATGCAATTTATCTTTTAAATTTAAAGCTTCTTCTAAACCTGCCTTATCATCTGGATTTATAATACTTGGTACACCATCTCTTATTAAAGTACCAGTTTTAGGATCTAGTTTTACTTCTGTAGTATCTGGTACTTGTTTTATACAAACTAAAATATTCATATTTTTCTCCTCCAATCTGTGAAATTATTTAAGTAAATCTGCACTTATAACCATTCTTTGTACTTCTGATGTTCCTTCATATATTTCAGTAATCTTTGCATCTCTCATCATTCTTTCAACATCATATTCACGAGTATATCCGTATCCACCGTGAAGTTGAACGGCTTTAGTAGTAACTTCCATAGCAACTTCTGATGCATAAAGCTTTGCCATAGCAGCTTCTACACTAAAAGATTTACCTTCATCTTTTTTACTTGCAGCTTTATATACTAAAAGTCTAGCTGCTTCTACTTTTGTTTTCATATTTGCAAGTTCAAATTGAGTATTTTGAAAAGCTGATATACTTCTTCCGAATTGTTTTCTTTCTTTTACATACTCAACTGTTTTATCTAAAGCACCTTGTGCTATACCTAGCGCTTGTGCTGCTATTCCTATACGTCCACCATCTAGAGTTTTCATAGCTATCTTAAATCCTTGACCTACTTTTCCAAGTAAATTTTCCTTAGGTATTATGCAATTTTCAAATATAAGTTCACAAGTCGCAGAACCTCTTATACCAAGTTTCTTTTCTTTTTTACCTATACTAAATCCAGGTGTATCTTTTTCAACTATAAAAGCTGATATTCCACGAGTACCCTTTGATTTATCAGTCATAGCCATAACTATATAAACATCAGCAGGACCTGCATTAGTTATAAATATCTTACTTCCATTTATTATGTAGTTATCTCCATCTAAAAGCGCTGTAGTTTGTTGACCTGATGCATCAGTACCAGCATTAGGTTCAGTTAAGCCAAAAGCACCTAGTTTCTCACCTTTTGCAAGTGGTACTAAATATTTTTGCTTTTGCTCCTGAGTACCAAACTCATATATAGGAGCCGCTCCAAGTGAAGTATGAGCAGACAAAATTACCCCCGTAGTACCGCAAGCTTTAGAAAGCTCTTCAACTGCTATTGTGTAACCTAAATAATCTCCACCTTCTCCACCATACTCTTTAGGGAAAGGAATCCCAAGCATTCCACACTCTGCCATCTTATCAACAGTTTCATATGGAAATTTTTCTTGCTCATCTATTTCATGAGCAATAGGAGCCACTTCATTTATAGTAAACTCTCTATACATTTGTTTTAATAATTCATATTTATCCATAACAATCTCCCTCCTTAATAAACTTTATATTTAAGTAACTTATTAACTATTGATAATCATAAAATCCTTTTTTAGTTTTTCTACCTAAAAGTCCACCTCTAACCATTTTTCTAAGTAGTGGATGAGGTCTATATTTTGAATCTCCAAATTCACTATAAAGTACTTCCATTATATTTAAGCAAACATCTAAACCTATAAGATCTCCTAGTGCTAATGGCCCTATAGGATGATTCGCTCCTAACTTCATTGCATTATCTATGTCTTCTACACTTGCAATATTTTCTGCAAGTATTCCTACAGCTTCATTTATCATAGGCACTAATATTCTATTAACTATAAATCCTGGTGCTTCATTAACACTTACTGGAGTTTTGTTAATATCTGTTACTAAATTGAAAATTGCATCATGAGTTTCTTTGGATGTTAGCATCCCATCAATTACTTCTATTAATTTCATAACTGGTGCTGGGTTGAAAAAATGCATTCCTATTACCTGATCTGGTCTATTTGTGCTTAAAGATATGTCTGTTATTGATAAAGATGATGTGTTTGTAGCTAATATTGTTTTCTTTTTACATATTTGGTCTAATTCTTTAAATAATTTCTTTTTAATATCTATATTTTCAACAATTGCCTCTATTACTAAATCGCAATCCATCGCTTCTTTTAAATCTATCGTTGCGCAAAGTCTTTTTAATGCTTCATTTTTTTCTCCTTCTTTTAACTTTCCTTTTGCTACCATTTTTTCTAGACTTTTAGTTATTGATATGACTCCTTTTTCTAGAGTTTCATCACTTATTCCTCTAAGTATTACTTCATGCCCACTGCATATAAGGACCTGAGCAATACCACTTCCCATAGTACCACTACCTATTACCATTATCTTCATAAAGCTTCCCCCTCCTGATACAATGTATATAATTAATTACCTTTTATATCTGCATGTATATTGAATTTTGCATTTCTTTTTTCTAAAAATGAACTCATACCTTCTTTTTGATCATGACTTGCAAAGCATAATCCAAATAAGTAACTTTCTAAATTTATAGCATTATCAATATCTATTTCATAACCCTTATTTATAGCAGATTTTGCATATCTTATTGCAAGCTGACCTTTTGACGCAATCTTTTTAGCCATATTCATACATTCATCCATTAAAATTTCAGGCTCTACAACCTTATTTACCAAGTTTATATTTAAAGCTTCATCAGCTTTTATAATATCTGCTGTATATACAAGTTCCTTAGCTTTGCCCATTCCAACTATTCTGGCTAATCTTTGAGTACCGCCAAACCCAGGTAATATTCCAAGATTAACTTCAACTTGACCAAATTTAGCTTTTGAAGATGCTATTCTAATATCACAACTCATAGCAAGCTCTAGCCCTCCACCTAAGCAAAATCCATTTATGCCTGCTATTATAGGTTTATCACTGTTTTCTATTTTTCTAAATATCTCATTTCCCATCTTAGAAAATCTTCTAGCTTGTTCAAAATTCATATCTTTCATAGCTTCTATATCAGCGCCTGCTACAAATGCACGACCTTGT
Organism: Romboutsia sp.; assembly: GCF_056995035.1. Taxonomy (NCBI): domain Bacteria; kingdom Bacillati; phylum Bacillota; class Clostridia; order Peptostreptococcales; family Peptostreptococcaceae; genus Romboutsia; species Romboutsia sp. Next base: position 6,564 of record NZ_JBXKIW010000089.1, read on the forward strand.
CCACTTATTATACCCACGTAAATATCCTCATCATTGTTAAGGATGTCAATTGCATCACTTAACTCTTTTAATACTTCTTCATTTAAAGAATTTAAATACTTTTCTCTACTTATAGTAATTGTGTATATATTGTTTTCTTTTTCACAAACTAAATTCTTAAACATATTAGTTCTCCACCCTTACACCGTATTTAATAAAGTATATGTAAAACTTTTTTTATATATGATTAATTTTTTATTTATTATTAAAAAGTTTTACTAGTTCTTAGCACAATACTGCTTTTACATACTTTAGTTGTAGTTAATAAAGTATATGAAAAATTTCTGTAGATATGATATATAAATATATAAACAAAATTTTATATACCATATTTAATTTACAATTATATAATTCTATCAACTTATTTAAACTTTCTTCTTTAAGTATAGAGTCTTGACTCTAAGCATCTATTGATTTATATCTATTTACAACTGTTATTAAATCAAGAATACAATTACTGGAACAAGTAAAAACTAATAATGAAATTCTTACTGTTATTTATAATGAAAAAAAATTAAATGCCCCAAAAGAATTTATTAATACTCTACATGCCTTAGATAAGTGGGTTAAGAGATGCAAATATAGTTATAAAGGCTTTCAATCAGGCCGAGGAGTTGTTATGTTTTAATACATTTTTATAGAGTACTGTATAATTAAAGTATAAGAAAAAGGAGAAGTTTGAAAATGGAAAATAAAAACTTGGAATTAAAAAAATTTAAAGGGGTGAAAGTCGATTACATGTATGGACAATTGTCATGCATAAATGAAGGTGACAAGATTTCGTGGTATTGGGCTCCAGAAAAATATTGTGAATCATATTATTTATATGGAAAGATTAATACTAGGGAAGATATTGAACTTGAAAAAGAAATATTGTCAGTTTTGGAAACTGATTACTTTTATGATTATGTAATGACAGTTATTGAAAATGGCATGAATAAAGAATTTGATGGCGAAATGTTTTCTTATTTATATAGGAAGCTAAAAAAATAAGTTAAAACGCTTAAATTACTAGATTTATTTCTAGTGATTTAAGCGTTTTTTTGTTAAAATTATTAAATTATTTGATGCTTTTTATTGCATTATTTGCAAATTCAGTATTAACTATATCTTTATAAGGAGCCTCTTTATCTAATTCTTTAGCTTCCTTCATAACTTCCATCAATTTATTTAAACTTTTTTCTTTAAGTATAGGATCTTGGCTCCAAGCATCTATTGATTTATATCTTTTTACAACTGTTGTTAAATCATCTTGTGATATATCAGTAAAGAATGGTTGCATAGCTTTAGCTACTTCTTCATCTGAAGCACTTTGTACCCATAATTGACCTTTATATACTGCGTTAGTAAATCTTTGGATTAAATCTTTATTGTCTCCCATAAATGATTTAGTGGTAGAATAAGCAGTGTATGGGATTTCTCCAGAGTCTTTACCTATTGATGTTACTATATGTCCAGTAGCATCTTTTTCTAATTGTGTTCCAGTTGGTTCAAATGCAGTTGTAAAGTCAGCTTCTCCAGCAACAAAAGCACCAGTCATTACTCCAAACTGTACATCAGTTCTTACATTAACTTCGCCTGCTTTAGTGTTTTCACCTATTGTAAGTCCATTTTGCTTTAATACATATTCAAGAGTCATTAAAGGCACCCCACCTTTTCTTCCTCCTAAAATTTCCTTACCTTTTAAATCTTCATATTTAAAATTAGGCATTTCTTCCCTAGCTATTAAGAAACTTCCATCTCTTTTAGTCAGTTGAGCAAAATTTACAGCATAGTTTTTATTTCCTTGATTATAAACATAAATAGATGCTTCAGGTCCCATAAGCCCTACTTGAGCTTCTCCTGAAATAAGTGCAGCCATAGTTTTATCTGCACCTTGAGTGTTTATAATATCAATTTTTATTCCTTCCTCTTCAAAGAAGCCTTGAGTTACAGCCGCATATTGTGGTGCATAAAATACCGAATGTGTAACTTCAGCTATTGTTACTTTGTCTAATTTTTTTTCACTTGTATTTTGTTCACTTGGTGTAGACGCACACCCTGTAAGGCAAAGAGCACTTAATGCTAGAGAACTTGCCAATGCAACAAACTTTTTAAACATAACACACCCCTCCTATTAATAATTTAATTTTTTGCAAAACTTTAATGATAATATATAGTATTACTTAGGTATGTTATTTGTTACTTTTGGACATGATCAATATTGTTTAATTAAAAAAACTGTAGGTAAATTTGTTTTTACACAAACCTATCTACAGTGCTATTTTTATTTAAATATATTTTTCACTTTACCTAAAAAACTTTTATTTTTTTCTTTTTCTTTTACTTTTTTTATTTCGCTATCTTTATTTTTTTTAGATTCTAATTTCACATTTTCATCTTTAGGCTCTATTTCATTTATTATTTCATTGTCTATTTCTTTATATAATTCAACTGTTGTATTTTCTTGTGGTTTTGTCTTATCTATTATTTGTTTTGGTTTAGCTTTATCTATTACTTCTTGCACTGACACCTTACATGCACCACATATTGTTGATGCTTTTGTTGCTTTTTCTACTTCTTTTAGTGTCCTTGCTCCATTTTCTACTACATTTATTATTCTTTTCTCTGTTATATTAAGACATCCACATATTACTTTATCTGTACTGTCTATTATTTCTTGAATTGTTTCTTTGCATTTTCCGCATCCAGTTCCAGCTCTTGTTATGTTTCCTATTGAATCAACTGTTGTTGCTCCATTTTTTATAGCTTTTACTATTTCTTCTTCTGTTATTTTATAACACCTACATACTATTTTTTCTTTTGGCTTCGCTTTATCTATTACTTCTTGTACCGACGCCTTACATGCTCCACATATTGTTGTTGCTTTTGTTTCTTTCGCGACTTCTTCTATTGTTGTTGCTCCATTTTCTACTGCATTTATTATTCTTTTTTCTGTTATATTAAGACATCCACATATTACTTTATCTGTATTGTCTATTATCTCTTGAATTTTTTCCTTGCACTTTCCGCATCCAGTTCCTGCTCTTGTTATATTTCCTATTGAATCAACTGTTGTTGCTCCATTTTTTATAGCTTTTACTATTTCTTCTTCTGTTATTTTATAACATCTACACACTATTTTTTCTTTTGGCTTAGCTTTATATATTACTTCTTGTATTCGATCTTTACAATTTCCACATATGGTTCCAGATTCTATTACTTCACCTATTTTTTTAACTGTTGTTAATCCATTTTCTACTGCATTTACTATTTGTTTTTCTGTTATATTAAGGCAACCACATATTATTTTTTCTTTTGACATTTATTTCCTCCTGATGTATGTTTTTTATATTGTTTTAATTTTCATGTATTTACTTTATTAAAAATATAATAATCTATAATAAAATATTTTTATCATTTATACCCATAATTTTAATTTACTAACTCATTTTTATAGTTAAATTTCACATAAATGAAAAAAAATGGGTGAATGAATTAATAGTAGGGATAATGCCGAGAAAAAACCTCATAAATATACAAAGATACTTAGAACTTTATCTATAAGCATAAAATAAGGAAAGGAATTAAATTTATGGAAAAAATAAAGAAAATTTTAAATGAAAGAGAAAAATGTTTAACTGAAAAAAATCATAATATGACTGATGAATATATAATTAGTAATTTTTTATTAATAAACGAACCAGATTACTTTGAAAAAAACATATTAGATAAGCTTATTAATATATTAATAAGCTTAAAGGAGCCCTATTTAATATATTCGATTCCACAATTAATAGAAGTATTAAAAGATTTAAATTGGCCAGGAAGTATAGATTCGCTTGAATTTTTATCAACTCTACCTATTGAAAAATATATAGTAAATCTAGAAAATTCAATGGCGAATGCAATAAAAGAGAATGATGAGGACTGGTTATTTGGAATCTTTTATCTTATAGAAAAAGTAAATATTAAAAAGGATTATTTTAAAAGTAAAGATATCTATATTAAGGCAAGCGAGATACATAAAAAAATATGTAGATAAAATTGTGTATCATCAAAATAAAAGAAAATGAATTTATTAATATAGATTCAAGTAAGGTTGCTATTATTAGAATTTTTCTCTTTAAATCCATATTTATATTCTCACCTTTCCACTTTTATAAACCTTTATATTAACATCACTCATTTTGTAACTTACATTTATCTCAATTAAGTTTTAAAATGAGTGATGTTAATTATAATTGTACGAAATATAAGTTACAGATTAAAAGTAGCATCCTTTATTTTAAAATTCAATAGACTGTACAAAACTGGGCATTTTTTAGATAAAAACCTAAAATTTGAACAATTCATATATATTTTTATAACTTTTTTGCCAATTATTGTAGTATAATATATATATAGCTATTTATAACATAGCCACCGTCTTATGATGGGCGATTTACTTAAACATATAAATTTAGCACATGGAGGTAACAACTATGAAATTAAACAGACTAGAAAATGTTTTATCTGGAATGAAGGAAAACGATATATCTCAAATGTTGGTTACAGATAAACTATCTATATTTTATTTAACAGGTAAAGTGATAGATTGTGGAGAAAGATTAATAGCTCTTTACTTAAATACTAATGGAGAACACAAATTATTCTTAAATGAGCTATTCCCAGTTCATGAAGATTTAGGTGTTGAAAAAGTTTGGTTTAACGATACTCAAAATGCTATAGAAATAGTATCAAATTATATAGATAAAACTTCTACTTTAGGAGTTGATAAAAACTGGCCTGCAAGATTCTTATTATCATTAATGGACCTTTGCCCTAACTGTAAATACATAAACTCATCATTTATAATAGATTCTTTAAGAATGTGTAAAGATGATGAAGAAAAAGAATTCATGAGAAAAGCTTCTCAAATAAATGACATGGCTATGATAAAGCTTCAAGAAGCTTTATTAGAAGATTTAACTGAAAAAGAAATGGCTTCAAAGCTTACTTCAATATATGAAGATTTAGGAGCAGATGGGTTCTCATTCTCTCCAATAATTGGATATGGTGCAAATGGTGCAGATCCTCATGCTCATCCTTCTGATGCTAAAGTAAAGCCAGGTGATGCTGTAATACTAGATATGGGATGTATTAAAGATAACTACTGCTCTGATATGACTAGAACAGTATTTTATAAAGAAGCTCCAGAAAAAGCTAAAGAAGTATTTGAAATAGTACTTGAAGCTAATAAAAGAGCAATATCACTAGTTAAACCAGGAATGAGATTCTGTGATATAGACAATGCTGCAAGAGATTATATAACTGAAAAAGGTTATGGTAAATACTTCACTCACAGAACTGGTCACTCTATAGGTCTTGAAACTCATGATATGGGAGATGTTTCAGCTATAAATGAAGATTTATTAAAGCCTGGAATGATATTCTCAGTAGAACCAGGGATATACTTATCTGGAGAGTTTGGTGTTAGAATAGAAGATTTAGTATTAGTTACAGAAGATGGACATGAAATATTAAATAAGTACAATAAAGAGTTAAATATAATAAAGTAATTATAATAAATAGACAGGCTAGGATAATTTTTCCTAGTCTTTTTTGTGAATATTTAATTGAAGACTTTTTTATTATATAATTATGTTATTTAGGGGGAATACATTATGAAGAGAATAGACGAGAGAGATACTATGTTTGCAAGAGCAAACTACAAAAAAGGTAGTAAAGCTTATGAGGATTATTACTTGAAAAATCCAGATAAAAAGGAAATTGATGATAGTTTAAGAAGCAGACCAAATTTATGTGAAGAAGGTACTATGACTTACAATGAAATAAATTCAAAAATGGCTAGTTGTGCTTTTGAGTTTTTAGGAGATATAAATCATTTATGTGAAAAAGATGTTGTATCTGAAAAATTAGATGTTGATAGTAAGATTATAACAAAGAGAATAAAAGGTCTTGCAAAGCAGTATGGGGCAGCTGTTATTGGGATTACAAAATTAAATGAATCTCATTTATATACTCATAGAGGTCGTCACGAAGAATCTTATGGTGATGAAGTAAATTTAAATCATAAATATGCAATAGTTTTTGGTTGTGAAATGAATAAAGAAATGATAAATCGTTCACCTATGATTTGTGAAGTAATTGAAACTAGCAAATGTTATGTAGATGCTTCCATAGTTGGTATGATGCTTAGTTATTTTATAAGAAGTTTAGGATATGATTGTCGAAATCATATGGATGCAAATTACCTAGTAATGCCAGTATTTTTAGCTCGTGATGCTGGTCTTGGAGATATAGGAAGAAACTCTATTTTAACTAATAAAGACTATGGTTCTCGTTTAAGACTTGGAGTTGTAACTACTGATTTAGATCTTGAAATTGATGAAGCTTTTGATTTTGGACTAGAAGAGTTTTGTAACGTTTGTAAGAAATGTTCTTTTAACTGCCCTTCTCACTCACTTAGCAATGAGCCAAAAATAAGTGATGATAAAACTTACAATTGGGTAATAGACCAAGAATCTTGTTATAAAAAATGGAGATATCTAGGAACTGACTGTGGTATGTGTATATCATCTTGTCCATTTAGCCAGAATTTAGAGACAATAAAAAATACTACTACTTTTAAGAATAATCCAGAACTTATACAAAAAGCTTTAGATGAATTTAAGAAAAAATTTGGAAGCAGAGTATTCGTTCCTGGAAATCCTTCTTGGTTAAGATAGTTAAAATGGATTAACATTTTTTGTTAATCCATTTTGAGCAATGGATATACCTGAAGCGAAAGCAAAGGTATATCATTTTGGACATAAGCGAAGTGAATTTTTTATATGCTACCACTTTGCATAATGGTCTTCAAACCAACAAAGTACGTCTTCAAACATAATTTTTTCATCATTTACTTTCACTACTCCACTTAATTTTCCTATATGTTGTTTTAAACTAGATTTAACTATTAACTTATTCTTTATCTTATCATTTATATTAATTATCTTAAAATTTAAATCAATATCTTCACAATCTATAGATTTTACAGACCATTTATTTATATCTGTTTTTTCAAATTTAGCATCACAATATATTTTATACAAAACTCCATTTAATTTAATAGCATTTTCATTGATGCCTGTATTATCAGTATATTTTGCACCTAAATTTAACCCTACTTTATTATCTTCATTCTCAAATCCACAAGTTAACCAATACCAAGATTTCTCTCTTTCCCATATACCTCTACCATAATCAATAAATCCAAAAGAATCACTTATATCATATTCTTTTTTTCCTATACTTATATATCCCCTAGATTTTAATGGAAGTTGTTTAGAAGTATAATGGAATTTCTTTTCACTCCATGGTATTAGCACATTTAAAGACTCTTCTTCTAAAATCAAATTAGCATCTATATCAATTTCATCCCATTTAATCATAGCATGTAACCTATCATTTACTCTGATTATATTTATATACATATCCTTATTTTGAAAATGTGCATATGAACCAATAGAATTGTGTATTATAATTCCATTGCAAAAAGGTACTGTAATACTTTTGTGGATTTCTTGGTTTTCTTTTAAGTCGTAAAAATCTATAAAAATTAACCCTGCATAATCTAGTTTTATTATAGCAAATGCACAAATATAATTTTTATTCATCCACATATAATGATTCCATATTTTTTTTCTGAAATATCCTGTGTCTATATCGCAGTTTAAAAAAACTTTTCTACTCCAACCTATAGAATCTTGATTTATTTTTCCATCTTTTGAGCATATAAAATTCTTATTCTTTAATTCCTTCATACACTCTTCCCCCATTCTTCATGTTAAATAAATTCTTATTCTAATGTTCTTGTAAATATGCATTTATTTTTGATATTATTTTATTTTCTAAATAGTTTTTAGATAAATACACAACTTGAAATTTATATATTAAATAGTTTTTATACAAAAAAATATGACATATCAAGTTCTGATATGCCATACCTTTTTTAGGTTTATTTAACCCATACTTAATTCATCTTTAAGACCATCTGTACTTTGCTCTTTAGATAAATATTCATGCATAGCTACTGCAACCTTTTTCCCTAAAGCAGTTGCATAACAAGCTGTTTTATCTCCTTTTACTATATCTCCTGTTGCAAATACATCATCTATACTAGTTTTAAAATTATTTGTTATAACAGTTCCTCTATCATCAACTTCAACAGGAGCAATTTTTTCAATATCTTGTGACATTTGCCCTACTGCAAATATAACAATATCTGCATCTAATAGTAGTTTCGAGTTATCATTAACTCCTACAAATTCCATAGCACGTACTTTATTATCTTCATCTCCAAAGATTTCTACAGAATCAAAGTTATCAAATATAGGTACATTTACATGATGAAGGTAATTTAATTCTTTCTTACTGGCTGTCATTTCTTCTATCGGACATCTAACAACAACTCTTACATTTTCATATCCTATAAGCTTCGCAGTAGTTCCACAGTCCATTCCAACATCACCGCCACCTATTACAATGGCACTTTTACCTACATTTATTTTACCATCTTTACTTTTTGCTTTTGCTAAAAAGCTAACTGCATCTGTAACACCTTCAAGATTTGAACCTTTCATGTTCAGTACTCTACCTTTATTTAGACCACTACATAATAAAAATGCACTAAATCCTTGCTCTCTTAAATCATCTAATGTGACATCTTCTCCAACTTTACAATTAGTTACAAACTTAACCCCTAAACTTTCTATATACTTAATATCTTCTTTTATAACTTCCTTAGGTAGCCTATGTGGTGGAATACCATAGCTTAACCAACCACCTAATTCTTCTCTAGCTTCAAATACAGTTACATTATATCCACTTTGTGCTAAGTATGCTGCTGCACAAATACCCGATGGACCTGATCCTATTATAGCGATTTTTTTACCTTCTTTGTTAAGTTCAGTATCACTTTTTATAATCGATTTTTTTTCTTTTTCATATTCAGTTATAAACTTTTGAATATAGGGAATCATTATAGGATTTTTTAAAGATGTTTTTCTACATCCTCCTACGCAGTAAGTATCATAAGGGCACACCCTAGAACATATACCTGCTAATGGATTATTTTTTCTTAAAACCTCTGCTGCTTTTTCTATTTCCCCATTTGCTACTAATTCTACGAAAACCCTTGGATCACTTCCAATAGGGCAACTCTTGCTACATGGTGCATCCTCACACAAAAGACATCTTTTCGCTTCTAAAATAGCTTCTTCTTCAGTAAAGTATTTAGCTGATTCAGTTAAGTATCCTACACTACTCATTGTTTTCCCCCTAATAATAAATTTAAATCAGGTATAATTATAAGATTTAATATTGGCCAACTTAATACTAAATAGTATAGAAATATCCCCATATGTTTCTATTTCGAATAATTACCTTCCATTTTTATACTTAAATTATAGTATATTAAATTCTAAAATGTAACATTTATACTAATAAAATACAATAAGTTTTAAACTATTATATATTGCTCTTTTTATAACATTAATATATAATAGTTTTTTTCTATAAATATTTTTTTATAGATAGCTCAAAAATGAAAACAGGAATATAATAATAGTGACTTTGTAAATATTATTTATTTACTAGCACTTAATTTTATTTTAGAGGTGTTCACAATGAGTATATATTTAAAATTATTAAAAAAAGATAAAAAGAATACTATTTTAGACTTATTAAATTTCAATGATTTATTGTATGAAAATGATGAAATTATCGTAGATGACAATCAAGATTTTAATGATGACTTTAATGACTTTGATGAAAATGATACAATCTACTATTTATAATTAATACTCTTATGCTTAAAAATATCAACCAATAATAATATAAAAACAGAGTGTTTCAAAATTATTATATAATGATTTTGAAACACTCCATTTTTTATATTATTATTTAATTGATTTATCCAAGTAAACTTAAAAGTATTCCTGCTGCTACAGCTGAACCTATAACTCCTGCAACGTTAGGTCCCATAGCATGCATTAATAAGAAGTTACCTGGATTTTCTTCTTGTGCAACCTTATGAGCAACCCTTGCTGCCATTGGAACTGCTGAAACTCCTGCTCCACCTATAAGTGGATTAATTTTTTCCTTAGTAAATTTATTCATTATCTTAGCACATAATACTCCCGCTCCTGTACCTATTCCAAATGCTATTACTCCAAGAACAAATATTTTTAACGTTCCTATACTTAAAAATATTTCAGCTTGTGCTGATGCTCCAACTGATAGTCCTAAAAATATTGTAACTATATTCATCAATGCATTTGTAGCAGTTTCTGATAATCTATCTGTAACTGTGCATTCTTTAAGTAAATTACCAAACATAAGCATTCCTATTAAAACTGCTGCTGCTGGCAATAATAGTGAAACTACTATTGTCACGACTATAGGAAATAGTATCTTAACTTTCTTAGATACAGGTTTACTTTGAGTCATCACTATAGATCTTTCTTCCTTAGTAGTTAAAGCTTTCATTATCGGTGGTTGTATTATTGGAACCAAAGCCATATATGAATATGCTGCAACTGCTATTGGTGCTAGCAAGTGTGGTGCTAATTTTGTTGTTAAGTAAATAGCTGTCGGTCCATCTGCTCCACCTATTATACCTATAGATGCTGCCTCTGGTCCTGTAAAACCTAAAAGTAATGCTCCTATAAAAGTAAAAAATATTCCAAATTGTGCTGCTGCTCCAAGTAATATACTCTTTGGATTTGCTATTAATGGACCAAAGTCTGTCATAGCTCCAACTCCTAAAAATATTAATGGAGGGAATATTCCAAGTTGATCTCCTTGGAACAAATAATGTAGTAGCCCACCTGGCGTCTTGGTATTAATACCAGCCTCAATAACTCCATTAGCTGCTGCTCCTATAGGCTCAATTGTAGAAACTGGCCCACTCATAACTCCTGAAAGAGGAAGATTTGAAAGTAACATACCAAAAGCTATAGGCACTAGTAATAAAGGTTCAAAACCTTTAGCTATTGCTAAATATAATAGAAGGCAAGCAATTAGTATCATTACTAATTGTCTCCAGTCCATATTAACAATACCCATTGATTGAATAAAATTAGTTATAACTTCTCCCACGGGTAAGTCCCCCTTTTCTAAATTTCTATCCTATAGTTATTAAAACATCTCCTACGCTTACTGATGCCCCTTTTGATACGTTCATTGCTGAAATAGTACCATCACAGCTTGCCATTAATTCATTTTCCATCTTCATCGCTTCAAGTATTAGTAATACTTGACCTTTCTTAACACTATCTCCAACCTTAACACGAACATCATTGATAGTTCCTGGCATCGGTGCATTAACACTTCCTGACCCTCCACCTGCTGGTACTGCTTGAGGTTTTGGCACTTGTGGTCTCGGTGCAATCGATGTTACTACTTGAGGTTTTGATACTGCTACCCCCTCACTTCCTAGTTCTTCTACCTCTACATCATAGGTATTTCCATTAACTGTTATATTATATTTTTTTATCATTGTTAAGCTCCCCCTATTGTTATTATCCCAACTCTAAACTTGAGCAACGGATGTGACCGAGTGTATGCAAGCGTCATATCGTTGACGACATGAGCAAAGCGAATTTTACTTGCTGATATTCTTTGACATACTTTCCCAACTTGATTTAGAGTTGTTACTTCTTACTATTTTTCTAACTAATATATTATTATTGCTATTTCCAGTAGTTGCACAAATTGCTGCAGTTATTACTGATACTAATTCTTCATTATTTTCATAATCACCGCTTGTATTTTGATATCCTAAATCAGCTTCTTCATTTTTTATAAGTTGGGTTTCTGTTTGTTTATTTGTTTTTTCTCTTTGCAACAAACTTATTATTGTAGATATTAGAACTAACACTATAAATACTACAACCATTGAAAGTATCGTTACACTAAAACCTGCTAATAATTTTTCACCTACTGTAAGACCTGCTGAAGGATCTTTTAGAGCCTCTAATAATTGACTAATATTCATAATTTACCACCTTCCTATAAAGGTATATTTCCGTGCTTTTTAGGCGGTCTATCTTCACGCTTAGAAGATAACGTATCTAGTGCATCTGCTAGTCTTATTCTTGTTAATGCTGGTTCTATTACATCATCAATATATCCTCTTTCAGCCGCTTTATATGGAGTTGCAAACTCATCTGTATACTCTTTTATTTTTATTTCTCTCATTTCCTTAGGGTTTTCTGAATTTTTTATATCATTTTTAAATATTATATTAGCTGCTCCACTTGGTCCCATAACTGCAACTTCAGCACTTGGCCAAGCTAAAACCATATCTGCACCTAAATCTTTTGAACACATTGCTAAGTACGAACCACCATAGGCTTTTCTTGTAATTAATGTAAGTTTTGGAACAGTAGCTTCACTATATGCATAAAGCATCTTAGCTCCATGGCGAATTATCCCACCATATTCTTGTGAAGTTCCTGGTAAAAATCCTGGAACATCAACTAAGCTAAGTATTGGAACATTAAATGCATCACAAGTTCTTATAAATCTTGAAGATTTATCAGAAGCATTTATATCTAAACACCCTGCCATAAAATTAGGTTGATTAGCAATTATTCCTATACTTTCCCCATTTATTCTTGCAAATCCAGTTATTATATTTTGTGCAAAGAATGGTTGCACTTCATAAAAATCACCTTCATCTATTATTTCATATATTATTTCTTTCATATCATATGGTTTATTTGAATCATCTGGTATTATACTATTTAAAATTTCATTTTTTCTATTAGGATCATCTATTATACACTCAGCAACTGGAGTTTTTTCTGAGTTATTTGAAGGTAAAAAACTTAATAACTTTCTTATTTGAGCTATGCAATCTTCATCATTTGAAGCCATAAAATGAGCTACTCCTGAAGTAGTATTATGAGTCGCTGCTCCACCTAAAGCTTCAGCAGTTACTTCTTCACCTGTTACTGTTTTTATAACTTGTGGACCTGTTATAAACATTTGACTTGTTTGCTCTACCATATATACAAAATCTGTTAGTGCTGGTGAATATACTGCCCCACCTGCACAAGGTCCCATTATTGCAGATATTTGTGGTATAACTCCTGATGCTATAGTGTTTTTATAAAATATTTCTCCATATCCAGCAAGTGCATCAACACCTTCTTGTATTCTAGCTCCCCCAGAGTCATTAAGTCCTACTACTGGAGCTCCAACCTTTATTGCCATGTCCATTACTTTTCCCATTTTCTTAGCATGCATTTCCCCTAATGATCCACCAAGTACTGTAAAGTCTTGTGCAAAAGCACAAACTAATCTTCCATCCACTTTTCCGTATCCTGTTACAACACCTTCTCCTGGTATTTCTTGTTTTTCCATTCCAAAATTAGAACATCTATGTTTAACAAAAGCATCTAACTCTACAAAAGTGTTTTCATCAAATAATTTATTTAATCTTTCTCTTGCAGTTAATTTTCCGGATGCATGTTGCTTATCTATTCTTTTTTGTCCCCCACCTATTTCTATCTTACTTCTTTTTTCATTAAGTAAATTTAATTTTTCTTGCGACACAAAATCACCCCCAAAAGATTTTAAATTCTATCTATTGTCTTTCACTTAGTTCTAATAGTACCCCGTCTGTTCCTTTTGGATGACAAAATGCTATTTTAGCATTTCCTGCTCCATATCTAGGTTTTTCATCTATCATTTTATATCCCTTAGCTTTAACTTCTTCTATAGCTTTTTCTATATTATCAACTCTTACTGCTACATGTTGAATTCCGCCACGTCCTCCATTTTTTGCTATAAATTTTGCTATTGGTCCATCTTCTGTTGTTGACTCTAATAACTCAATTTCAGTATCTCCAACTGGTAAAAAAGCAACTTTAACCTTTTGATCTTCTACTACTTCTGCGCCTTCACATTTTAAACCAAGTACATCTTCATAAAATTTTAAAGTTTCCTCTAAATTATTTACAGCGATTCCCACATGATCAACTCTTAATATATCCATTTTAAACTCCCCCTTTTATAACTCTCAGTCATTATTTTTTGTTTATTACTTTTTCAAATAATATATTACTTATTGAATAAGGATCTATCTCCTTAGTAATAGTCTTAGCTAATAGTTCATCAATTCCTTCAGTATATTCTAAGTTTTTCACTAACTTAGCAATTTTTCTTTGAACTAATTCTTTTACTTCTATTATATTTCTATCCAGTCTTTTTTCATTTAATTTATTACTTTCTTCTAAAAACTGTTTGTGTTTAAGTATATTTTTATAAGTTTCGTCTATACCTTCTCCAGTTTCAGCTATAGCTAAATTTACTAAAGGTCTAAATTCCCAATCTTTTTTAAAATCTAACATCATTTGTATTTCTAATGATGTTCTTTTAGCTCCATCTTTGTCAGCTTTATTTACAACAAATACATCTGCAATTTCCATAACTCCAGCTTTTATAGCTTGTATATCATCGCCTAAGCCTGGAACCATTACTATAAGTGTAGTATCAGCAGTTTTTACTATATCAATTTCGGATTGCCCCACTCCAACGGTTTCTATAAATATATAGTCACAGCCATATGCATCTAAAACTTTTATAGCAGCTTGAGTTGCATTAGATAAACCACCTAAACTGCCTCTAGTTCCCATAGATCTTATAAATACTCCTGGATCTGTACTTAAATCATTCATTCTTATTCTATCTCCAAGAATAGCTCCCTTTGTAAAAGGGCTAGTTGGATCTATAGCAATAATGCCTACTTTTTTATTTTCTTTTCTTATTAATTTCACTAGCTTATCAGTAAATGTAGATTTACCAGCACCAGGGGGACCTGTTATGCCTACAACATAGGCCCCTCCAGTGTATTTGTGAATTTTTTTTAAGGCATCTTCATATCCACAAACTTCATTTTCTACAATAGTGATAAGTCTAGCACAATCTCTTTTTTTGCCTTCTAGAACTCCATTCACTATCTCATTCATAATATTATCACCTTTACTGGTCTAAATTTCTTTTAAGGTTTGTTCTTATAAAATCTATCGTTACTGAAGTTGATGTTCCAGGAGTAAATATTTCAGCTATACCTTTTTCTTTTAATGAAGGTATATCCTCCTCTGGTATAACTCCCCCACCTATTATTAATACATCATCAGCTCCTTCAGCTTTTAATAACTGTGCAACTTTTGGTAGCAAGTGATTGTGAGCTCCTGATAATATACTCATAGCAACAACATCAACATCTTCTTGTATTGCTGCTGCTACTATCTGTTCTGGTGTTTGACGAAGTCCAGTATATATAACTTCTATCCCTGCGTCTCTTAATGCTCTAGCTATTACTTTGGCTCCTCTGTCATGCCCATCTAGTCCTGGCTTTGCAACTAATACTCTTATTGGTCTCATATTTTCGCTCCTCCCCCTATATCATAATTGTTTGTTTATATTCACCGAATTCTTCCCTCATAACACCGCACACTTCACCTAATGTTGCATATTCTTTAACTGCCTCTAATATATATGGCATTACATTTTCATTAGAATTACAAATTTTTCTTAATACTTCTAACTTTTCTTTTACTTTATCATTGTCTCTTTTTTCTTTAAGTTGTGCTATTTTCTCTTTTTGTTGTTCTCCAACTATAGGGTCTACTCTTAATAATCCTTTTGGAGATTCTTCTTCTATTTGGAATTTGTTTACACCAACGATTATTCTATCGTTGTTTTCTATTTCTTTTTGATATTTATATGCACTATCCATTATTTCTTGTTGTATAAATCCTTTTTCTATAGCTTGTGGAGCTCCACCTAATTTATCTATTTTTCCTATTAATTCTAAAGCCTGTTCTTCTATTTGATTAGTTAAGCTTTCTATATAATAAGAACCTGCTAGTGGATCTATACTATCAACTACACCACTTTCATTTGCTACTATTTGTTGTGTTCTAAGTGCTACTCTTACTGAATCTTCTGTTGGAAGTGCTAGTGCTTCATCTTTTGAATTAGTGTGTAATGATTGAGTACCTCCCAGTACTGCTGCTAATGTTTGAATTGCGACCCTGACTATGTTATTTTCTGGTTGTTGAGCTGTTAGTGTACATCCTGCTGTTTGAGTGTGGAACTTAAGAGCCCATGATTTAGGATTAGTTGCTTTAAATCTTTCTTTCATTATTTTTGCCCATATTCTTCTTGCTGCTCTGAATTTTGAAACTTCTTCTAATAAATTGTTATGTGCATTAAAGAAGAACGATAATCTAGGTGCAAAATCATCAACATGAAGACCTGCTTCTATAGCTGCATTAACATATGCTATACCATCAGCTAATGTAAATGCTACTTCTTGAACTGCATTTGCCCCAGCTTCTCTTATGTGATATCCTGAAATACTTATTGTATTCCATTTTGGTACATCTTTTGAACAATATTCAAATATATCAGTTATTAGTCTCATAGATGGTTTTACTGGGAATATGTAAGTACCTCTTGCTACATACTCTTTTAATATATCATTTTGTATTGTTCCTCTTAATTTATCAGGAGAAACACCTTGTTTTTCAGCTACTGCTATATACATAGCTAAAAGTACTGATGCTGGTGCATTTATAGTCATTGATGTAGATACCTTATCTAAAGGTATTCCATCAAATAATATTTCCATATCAGCTAAAGAGTCTATACAAACTCCAACTTTACCAACTTCACCTTCAGATATAGAATCATCAGAGTCATATCCCATTTGTGTAGGAAGATCAAATGCAACTGAAAGTCCCATAGAACCTTGTTCTATTAAATATTTATATCTTTTATTTGACTCTTCTGCTGTTGCAAATCCTGCATACATTCTCATAGTCCAGAATTTTCCTCTATACATAGTAGGTTGAACACCTCTTGTAAAAGGATACTCTCCTGGATAACCTAAATCCTTCTGATAATCAGTTTCAACATCTAATGGTGTATATAATCTTCTTACTTCCTCACCTGTGTCAAATTCAAATTTTTCTTTTCTTTCTGGAAACTTAGCTAAGCTTTTATTAACTTTATTTTCTTCCCATTTGTCAAATCCAGCTTGAAGTTGTTGATTCTTGCTTTCCATGAAAAAATCCCCCTTATTATTTACACTAAATATAAACTTTTAAGTTTACTTTAGACTTTTTATATAAAATTTGTTGCTTGTATACACTATTTCTTATCTTTTAATTTGACCTTAATAATCTCTGTCTGTATATTATATAGAGCTTGTCATCTTTTTATCACTTTTATTTTTATTTTTGAGTTACTTTTACCTTCATACTTCCTGTTTTCATAAAATTATCATGCCAAGCTAATGTCTCTGATAAAATATGTGGGGTATGTTTATACTTACCTTCACAAGCCTTATTAAAATATTCATATAAAGCTTCTTTATAATCTGGATGTGCACAATTTTCTATTACGGCAACTGCTCTTTCTTTTGGAGATAATCCTCTTAAGTCTGCTACTCCTTGTTCTGTAACTATAACCATTACATCATGTTCTGTATGATCGTGATGAGATACCATAGGAACTATGCTTGATATATCTCCATTTTTAGCTGTAGATTCAGTTGTAAATATTGTTAAATATCCATTTCTAGCAAAATCTCCTGACCCACCTATACCATTCATCATTCTACTTCCCATAATATTAGTTGAATTTACATTTCCGTAAATATCAACTTCTATCGCTGTATTTATTGCTATTACACCTAGTCTTCTTGCAATTTCTGGACTATTACTTATTTCTTGCGGTCTAAGAATTAATTTATCTTTATAATTATCAAATTTATCATAGAAATCATCTAATCTTTCTGGTGATATAGTTAGTGAAGTTCCTGATGCAAATTTAACTTTACTAGCTTCTATTAAATCTATTACACTATCTTGAATAACTTCAGAGTAAACTACTAAATCTTCAAATTCAGAATCTACTAACCCACCTAATATTGCATTTGCAACACTTCCTACACCTGACTGAAGTGGTAATAAATTTTTAGGAAGTCTGTCTTCTTTAACTTCATTTTCTAAGAACTTTATTAGGTTATTGGCCATTTTTTGTGATACCTCGTCTATCGGTGCAACTGGTCTTGTTTTATCTTTTGAATCTGTAAATACTATTGCTGCTATTTTTTCTTTATCACAAGGTATATAATTAGTTCCTATTTTCTCATCCACATGAACTAAAGGTATAGGCTTTCTATTTGGCGGAACTTCTACATTATATATATCGTGCATACCTTCTAATGCTAGAGGTTGAGCCATATTTATTTCTACTATAATTTTATCTGCGCATTCTATAAATACATTTGAATTTCCAATAGAAGTTGATGGTATTATATTACCTTCTTCTGTTATTGCTACAGCTTCTACTAGGGCTATATCCATCTTTCCTAAAAATCCATATTTAACCCATTGAGGTGTATGACTTAAATGCATATCTGAGTATTTTATATCAGAATTGTTTATTGCATTTCTACAACTAGAATCTGTTTGATATGGATATCTTCTTTTTATAACACCAGCTTGAGATAATGCTCCATCTAATTCTGGTCCTACTGATGCCCCTGTTATTATTGTCAAACCAATTTCTTCTCCTTGTTTTGCTCTATCAGCTATTGCTAGTGGTACTGCTTTAGGATATCCTGCTGGTGTGAAACCACTAGTCCCTACTATCATCTTATCTTCAAATAATAATGCAGCTTCTTTAGCACTCATTACTTTATTTTCTAAATCTTTACATCTTAATCTACTATTCATAAAAACTACCCCCAATACTTCTTATTTGAAATTTCAAGTTAACCTGCCAAGTATATATACTTGACAGGAGTAATTTTATATATTTTTTACATAGGCATTTTATGAAGTATTATAGTGAATATTACCATACCTAAAAGAGCAAATGGATACGTTGCACCATATCCTGCAGCAGGTTCATCACTATCTAAAGCTTCAACTGCAGCTCCTAAACCTGGTGTTGATGTCATACCTCCACATATAGCACCAGATAACATTACCCAGTTTATCTTTAATACATATCTACCTATTAAGAATCCGCTTAACATACCTACAACTCCAACAACTAAGGAAATAACTCCTAAATATGCACCTGCTCCTACTAATGCGTCAACTGCTTTATATCCATATCTTAACCCTACTATAGCTAAGAAAAATGCTAGCGCAAGGTCTCTTATTATTCCTAAAGTCTTAGAATCCATTCTAAAACTTATACTTCCAATCTTTCCTATATATCCTAAGATTAAGGCTCCTATCAAGACTCCTCCTGTTGAACCTAAGCTAAAATATCCTATAAATGGTAAATATATATTTATATTTCCTATAATATATCCAAATGTGCATGCTATTACAAATCCTAATATATCAAACTTACTTTCTTTTATTTCTTTAACTGAAGAACTTAATTTTCTTGCTTCTTCTAAATCTTTTCTATATTGTAATTTTTCTTTTTCTACATCTATTTTAAATAATGCTGGGAAGAAATTGACTGCTAATATTACTATTAATACTCCGAATGGGTATCCTATTGCGTGACCTGCTCCTATACTTGCCTCTGCATTTGTTATGTACTGTTGTTTTATATCATCTGTTAATTGGAATACTTTAATATCTTTGGGTATGTTTTGTATTCCTGCCATTTCTAAGAAGGTTTCTTTTTCTTTAATATTCATGCTATCATATTGTGCTACTTTTTCTGTTGCATGATTTTTTGCTGTTTCTATAGCTGCTGCAAGACCTGGTGAACTTGTAAGTGCCCCTGTGTAAACTCCTGATACTTCATACGGGTTTGAATCTTCACTAAAAACTGTACATAAGTATGTAGTTGCTGCACTTGTAAATGTTATAAGCATACCTAATATTACAAATTTAAGGCCATATTTTTTAAGTACAATTCCCATGTCTTTTGCTGCCAAAAGACCTACTGCACAAACAAATAATATCAAGAATGTATCAAAAAAATTACTAGATACTACTCCTACGTCTAATAGGTTTTTTGCAGCATCAAATGCTTTTGATCCTTCTTTAGCTGCTGCTGCATATTTAAATGCACCCCATCCAATTACGAGTCCAGTAAATAATGCACCTGATATTCCAAAACTAAATTTACCAAACTTAATTTTTCCAAAGATAAGTCCTGTAACTATTGCTAAAAACATCAACATAAACTGGCTTAAAAATACATCCGCAAAGTTAAAACTCATGTGGTATACCTCCCTATATTTTTTTTCACTTTACATCTTTTGTTTTTTTCCATCTTACTTTACCTCCTAATCATAATTTTTTATGAGTAAATTATCTTTTATGTCTTTTTAAAATATTTTCTATTTACACTTCATTTTATGTTCATATTCTTATACTTAGTAATATATAATTTGATATATATTAATAACAAATTTGTTATAATTAATTTTTAGGATGGTGAGTCACAAATATGGACCTGATACATTTAAAGTACTTTCAAACTGTAGCTAGAACTGAGCATATGACCAATAGCGCTAAGATGTTAAACATCGTACAACCTGCCTTAAGCCGATCAATACATACTCTTGAAACAGAACTCGGTGTAGAATTGTTTGATAGAAATGGTAAATTTATAAAGTTAAACGAAAATGGTAAGATATTTTTAGAAACTGTAGATAACGTGTTAAACTCTTTAGAAAATGGTAAGAGAAAACTTCTTGATATGAATAATAAATCAGAGCTTGAAATTAAATTGCTAGTACTTGCTGGATCTAATACTTTACCAAGATTAATTTTAGAATTTAAAAAGTTGTATCCTAATGTTACGTTTATATTGCTTCAACATACATCTAATGAACTTGATACTCAAAATTTTGATTTTTGTATATCTTCAACTCTTGAGAAAATAAAAAGTTCTACATCTATCACTTTATTAGAGGAAGAATTACTTATGGGAGTTCCTAATAATAATACTTTTTCAAATAAAGATCACATCTTTTTAAAAGAACTTTCTAAAGAAAATTTCATCAGTTTTCAATCAGGTAAGCCTCTTAGAAAAATATCAGATACACTTTGTTCATATGCAGGTTTTAAACCAAATATAGTTTTTGAAAGTGATGTTCCTTCAATAGTTCGCCAATTGATTATAGCTGGATTAGGCATAAGTTTTATACCTAAAATATCTTGGAATATTCCTAGTGATAATTCTATAAAACTTATACATGTTGTTGATCCTCCTTGTAAAAGGCATTTAAATATTTCATGGAATGCTAATAATTATATGAGTAAATACGCTAAAATTTTTAAAGACTTTGCTGTTGATTATTACTCTTTACTTTAACTTATATAAAAAAGGAGTACTTCTTAATAATTTTATAAATTATTAAGAAGTACTCCTTTTTATTTTAAGCATTCTCATTTTAAGCATTCTCAAAAGTATATATAGCATCTATTCTAGCTAAATATATAGAACAGTCACTACAACCTATGTATTTTGCGTATTTTTCAACCTTTTCTTTATTAGTTTCAATATGTCCCATATCATCTTTTATTAAATCCTTTATATATATATCCATTAAATTATCTTTATGATTTGTTATATCGTATCCTAAGTAGTGCGTTATTCTTTCAATTTCTTTATTAAAATCTCCATCTTCTTTTATTAAAAATTCGTATACATCTTTTCTATATGGATTTAAATCTATTATCTGTTTAACTACTCTACCCTCATCCGTTCTAGTTATAAATCCATCTTTATAATTATTAAAAAGTGCATTAGATTTTTGTTTACTTTCTTCATCAGTATATGAATTTATTATAGTTATATTATTTTCTATAAGTGCATCTACTACAGCATAATGTATATTAAAGCAGTCATCATATATGTACTTACTTAATTGTTTTATTATAGATTTAGTGTCATAAAACTTTAAATAGTTATTTTTCTTATTTTTATTATTTAACAATTTATCTCTGTTTAAATTATTAAATAATCTCTCATAATTTAAATACTTGTCATAATAAATATTTCTAAATATACCTAAATCTATTGTAATAATATCAAAACTTACGATAGTCTCGATTGCCTTTTTTAATCCAAGTTCAATATGTTCCATTCCCATATCTAAACATTTTTCTGATACTTGCTTTATATTTTGTATATTATTTAAACAATCTTCTTCAAAACTTTCACTTGCTTGTATGGCATATAACTTAAATAATTTCCTTACTCTATTGTAATTATCCCTTTTTTCATCAAACTCTACAGTAGCTCCATTTATATCAAATGTAATCATATAAACCTTCCCCCTATTTTAAATCAAATTTCTCTTTATTATTTATATATTTGATTATTAGGTCTATTTTCCTTCTAAATGAGGAATTTGTCTAAAACCTTTCTCCAACACTATCTATATTTAAACTTTTTATAGGTTTGTATGTATGATTTTGTCATCATCGTGAATATTTGTTATATTTTGTATGTCGCCTATATTATACCTAACATACCAGCTAAAATAGGTAAAAACACTGCTGGCAGTAAATTTGCAATCTTTATATTAGTTGATTTTAATATATTTAATCCAAGTCCTATAATTAATAAACTGCCAACTCCTGTCATTGCATTTATTACTGGTCTACTTAGTACATCTGATAAAAATGATGCTCCTATAGTTATTATACCTTGATATAAAAGTACTGATACTGCTGAAAACATAACTCCAATTCCTAAAGTTGCGGTAAAAATTATAGCTGTTATTCCATCTATTACTGATTTAGCAAATAAAGTTTCATGATTTCCACTTAATCCACTTTGAAGGCTTCCAACGATTGCCATAGCACCTACGCAAAATAATAAACTCGCTGATACAAATCCTTGTGAAATAGATACACTTTCTTCGTTTTGTCCTTTATTGAATTTACTTTCTAAAAACTCCCCTAACTTATTTAACCATTTGTCAATGTCTATAAGTTCACCTATTAATGCACCTACAGCAATGCATATTATAGTTACTAAAGTATCCTCTCCTTTTAGTGAACCAGAGATACCTATGTATACCACACATAAAGCTAAGCCATTCATTACGGTATCACTAATCTTTTGAGGTACCTTTCCTTTAACTAATAATCCTATCAAACATCCTAAAACTATTGCTACACTATTTACAATTGTTCCTAACATATTTTATACCCCCTTTAACTATATGATTTTAATTATATCAACTTATATAGTGTTTATCATTATATTTATTAAAGATTCGCTCATCTCTCATAAATAAGTAGTTTCAAAGGGTATATTTGCCATAGGTGGGTCATTTCTCTTCTTACTTTGTTTTAAATTTTATAAAAGTATAAAATCCCATTCCTTCAACATTCACATCACCTGTGTGTTTACTTTCAGAGCCATTAATATTTTTAAATACAAATTGAATTTTAATGTCCTGATTTTCATCTTTAAAGGTCATATCCACCTCTTTTGGGTTATTATTTCCTCTATTGTTGCGATGAATCTCAGCTGCTAATTTCTCTAATTCATTCCTATATATGATTTGTTCTTTATATTTAATAAGAAGCTCTTTTTTCTTATTATCATAGGTAATTGTATAACCCCCATTTACTTGTTGGAAATTTTCAGGAGCATAAATCTCGTATTCTGCAAAATAATCAAAATCATTAATATTAACTAAATTTCTTTCCTTATCTAAGTAATGATCAAAGTACTCTTCGTTTTCGTAAAACCCTTGACCTTCATCTATTAAATCAAAACCAAATAAGCTTTTCATATCACTAATTTCAAAATTTACTGGAAGGTATTTTATATTCTTTAGGTCGTGGTATTGATTGAAGTATATAATTATGCCGCTGATTTCCTTTTTATCTGCTTCTACAAATTCTTTCTTTGGATTTTTAATACTATCAGTTTGGTCAATCATCTCATATTTTCTTACTATTTGATCAAATCGTTTATTTTGACTAATTTGCGAAATTGAGTAAGCACTCCAAGGTCCTGTAACAGATAAAAATGCTATTATAGCTAAAGATGTAGATAAAAAAATGTTTGTAATATCTTTCTTAACTGCATAGTAAATCATAACCCAAGTTACCCATGCTCCAACTACTAATACAAAATATCTACTTTCTGTTATGCCATAGGCATTGGCTCTTATTCCTATAGCGACAAACATCATGCCAAGCAATGGAATAATAGCCTTTGGAAAAATAGTTATAAAAGTTTTAATCCATGGGCTTACTTTTCTTAATGGATATATTAAAAAAAGAACAATAGTACTTACTATAGAGTACCAAAGAACTAAATTACCAATAAGCCCTTGGGGCAAATGTCTCGTTATAATAATTTTACCGAAATAGCTATATAAAATAATTGTGTA